>RDYC01000282.1 GCA_004293295.1 Bacteroidota bacterium | reverse complement strand
GGGTGGAATTGCTGCGGAGATGATTGCCCGAAGCGGTGTAGGTAGAATGACCATTGTAGACGCAGACACCGTTGACCCAACAAACAGAAACAGGCAAATACCGGCATTGCATAGCACAGAAGGGGTATTAAAAACGGACGTGTTGAAAGAAAGGTTATTGGATATTAATCCGGATTTGGAATTAACGGTTATCCCGGAATATTTTAGAGACCAACTTACGCATGATGTGCTAGATAACGGAGCATTTGATTATGCCTTGGATTGCATTGATACATTAAGTCCGAAAGTGTTTTTTATTAAAGCCTGTATTGACAGAAAAATTCCACTTGTAAGCAGCATGGGAGCAGGAAGTAAGGTAGATCCAACTCAGGTTAAAGTGGCAGATATTTCGGAAAGTTATAATTGTAAATTGGCTAAGTATACCAGAAAATACCTGCACAAGTTTGGTATATATAAAGGTGTAACAGTAGTTTTTAGTGCCGAAAAAAGAGGGGAAGAAGCCGGGTTGACTATGGTGGGGGCCAGAAATAAAAAATCAGCCCCGGGAACCATCAGCTATATGCCGGCTGTGTTTGGATGCGCTGTTGCCAGTGTAGCCATAAGGGGGTTATATAACCGGATTTAGTTCAAAATATTATTTTGGTGTAAAGCGGTAGTTGTTCTTCAAATCACTTTATTTGCAAGAGTTATCTTAAAATTACATATTAACTAAACATGACAAAAATAAAAGTAGCTAATCCTGTAGTGGAATTGGATGGAGATGAAATGACCCGTATCATTTGGAAATTTATTAAAGATAAACTGATTCTTCCCTATCTTGATTTAGATATAAAGTATTATGACTTGGGCATGGAGTCAAGGGATGCAACCAATGACCAAATTACCATTGATGCTGCTGAAGCGATTAAAAAGTACAATGTTGGGATTAAATGTGCTACTATTACACCTGATGAACAAAGGGTAAAAGAATTTAACTTAAAGCAAATGTGGAAATCGCCCAATGGTACTATTCGTAATATCTTAGATGGAACTGTTTTTCGCGAACCAATAGTGTGCAGCAATGTGCCTCGTTTGGTTCCTAATTGGACAGCACCTATTTGTATTGGACGTCATGCTTTTGGTGATCAGTACCGAGCAACGGATTTTGTTACCAAGGGTAAAGGTAAACTTACTATTAAGTTTGAAGGAGAAGACGGTCAGGTAATTGAGCATGAAGTTTATAATTTTAAGGGTGATGGTGTAGCATTGGCCATGTACAATACCGAAGAAAGCATACGTGGCTTTGCCCATTCTTGTTTTAATACAGCATTGCAAAAAAAATGGCCACTCTATCTATCTACTAAAAATACGATATTAAAGAAGTATGATGGGCGTTTTAAGGATATCTTTCAAGAAATCTATGAACAGGATTATCAAACAAAATATAAAGAGGCCGGAATAACTTATGAGCATCGTTTAATTGATGACATGGTGGCAAGCGCATTAAAGTGGAATGGCAATTTTGTATGGGCATGTAAAAATTACGATGGCGATGTGCAATCAGATACGGTTGCTCAAGGTTTTGGTTCATTGGGTTTAATGACATCTACTTTGGTAACTCCTGATGGAAAAACGATGGAAGCAGAGGCTGCTCATGGAACAGTAACCAGACATTACAGAGACCACCAAGCGGGTAAGCCAACATCAACCAATCCTATTGCATCTATTTTTGCCTGGACCAGGGGGCTAGAGTTTAGAGGGAAGTTGGATGGAAACCAAGACTTGGTTAACTTTTGCCACGCTTTAGAGGCTGTTTGTGTAGAAACTGTAGAGAGTGGAAAAATGACCAAAGATTTAGCCGTATGTATTTACGGAAATAAGGTTAACCATGGAGAACATTATTTGTATACGCAAGAATTTTTAGACGAGTTGGATAAAAATTTACAACTCAAGCTTCATAAATAAATTTAATCAAAGGCTCTTATTTTAATAAGGGCCTTTTTTGTGACTTACTATAAACGAGAACGGGGAATAGCTAGAGTGGACTGTTAACTGTTTTCACGTTAAGGGCCTCATTTTCAAAAAAACATATCAATAAGTCAAAAAAAAGTTGTAACGTAGTATTTCAGTAAAATTTGAGTTCTTTAAATTTTAAATTAAAAACTATGGAAAATCGGTACAATTTTTTTGCAAAAAAGTTAGGATTATTTCTCTTTGTAATTCTTGGTTCAATTCATGTTGAAGCAGTTCAGTTAAGTGGTCTTTATACCATCAATTCCACTGTTCCTGCTTCTACTACAAATTTCCAGAATTTAACTTCTGCCATTACCTACCTGACAAGTGCCAATGTGCGAACGGATGGCGGTCCTGCAAATGCAGCACCGTTTGGTGTTTCCGGCCCCGTAGTCTTTGATTTTGCTTCTGGCTCCGGGCCATATATAGAGCAGGTAACCATTCCATTAATAGCCGGTGCAACTCCGGTTAATAATGTGGTATTTAATGGAAATGGTTGTGTCATACAATTTAATCCAACTGCTCAGGCCACAGCTCATATTATTAAGTTAAGTGGGGCAAAACATGTTACATTAGATAGTTTAATTATTCGTTCAACCAATACGCAGTTTGGTTGGGGAGTACACTTTGTATCTTCAGCTGATTCTAATACGGTATCGCGTTGTTTAATTGATTTAACAGGGTTAACCACATTAAACTTTAACGGGGCTGCCGGAATTGTATTTAGCAGTACGACTACTTCGCTCACCTCCACAGGTGCTAACGGCACCGGAAATACCATTATAAACAATACCATTTCGGGCAACCCAACAACCGGTAATCCGTATTATGGCATTACCTTGTGCATGAGCAGCTCTGCTACACCTACCCGCAATAGGATTATCAATAATGTGATTCAGAATTTTTTCAACTATGGTATTTATATGACCCAAACAAACGGAACAGTTATTCGGGGCAATACCATTCGTAATCCTAATCGCACATCTAATACCACCATGTACGGCATTTATGCCATCAGTGGAAGCAGGAATGATACCATCACGGGTAACAGAATTCATGACCCATTTGGTACGGCAATCACCACTACAAATGCTTTTTATGGGATATATCTTATTGCCACCAATATTGCGGCAGGATCTCCCATGATTATTTCAAACAATATCATTTATAATGTTCGTAACAATGGCGGTCAATATGGTATTTATTTGAATTCGGCACAAAATGTGTTTTCTTACAACAATACCATTTCATTTGATTACACCGCATCAACAGCAACAAACGTTTATCAAACAGTTGGCTATTATACAGTAGGATCTACCTCTGGTAACGGAAGTGTTTTCAGGAATAATGTGGTAAGTTTAACCAGGGGTGGAACTACCGTAAAAGTTGGATGTTATGTGGGAACCACTGGTACTGCAGCTAATTATAGCATTAATAATAATGCGTATTATTTAACAGGCAGTGGTGCTGCGGTTGGTTTCTACGGCAGCAATTACGCGACCTTGGCTCAGTGGAAAACAGCTAACGGAAATATTTTCGATCAGAATTCGTATCAAATTCTACCGGGATTTACTAACCCAACAGGTGGCGACTTTACCCCAACGGAACCATTGTTAAATAACTCTGCTGCATCACTACCCGCGGTAGGCGTTGATATTACAGGTGCTTCAAGGGGTACACAGCCCGATATGGGAGCTTATGAGTTTTCAACCTCTTTTAATGATGAGGCAAGTGCTGTGGCTATTGTACCTCCGGTGGCTCCGTTTGCTTCCGGTAACAGGGCAATTTTTGCTAGGGTTAGAAACAATGGTAACTCTACATTAAACAGTGTTACAATAAATTGGTCGGTTAATGGGGTAGTAAGAACTCCGGTAGTTTATTCATTGCCAATAAATAGCTTTACAAATTCGGGCGACATATTTTTAGATAGTGTAGATTTTGTTTCTGGAGTAAAGTATGATTTAGCCGCTTGGACAAGTTTGCCTAACGGATTTACCGATCCTTCAACATTAAACGATAGTGCTTATTCAACTGATAATTATTGTATTTTGGCAGGAGGCGTTTACACGTTAAACTCTTTGGTAGCACCGAGTGCTACAAACTTTCAAACATTTACCCAACTTGCATCTGCACTTCGTGGGGGTGTCAACGGACCTGTAGTGGTTAATGTAAATCCAAGTTCAGGGCCATATAATGAACCGCTCTTATTGCCGGTTATAGGAGGTGCTTCGGCTGTTAACAATATTACTATTAATGGAAATGGAAGAACCCTTCAATTTAATAATACAGCTGATTATGCATTGATTCGTTTTGATGGCAGTAAGCACGTTTATATTGATAACTTGGTCGTGAAGTCACTAAACACAGTGAATGGATGGGGTGCGCATTTTATCAATAATGCAGACTCTAATCGGTTAACCAATTGCACGTTTGATTTAACCAGCTTAACATCAATTAACACTACGGGTTGTGGTATTGTTTTTTCCGCTTCAACAACAAGCCCTACCACACAAGGTAATGTTGGCATTGGAAACTTAATACAAAATAATACCATTAATGGAAACCCCGGAGGTGGTTTATGGTATGGTATCACACACTGTCAAAGTACTAATACTACAGCACAAAGAAATAGGTTTATCAATAATACCATACAACATTTCTATAACTTCGGAATTTATAATGTTGTTTCTAACAGGTGCTCGTTTATTGGTAATACTATTAGAAATACAAACAGAACCGTATTTACTACAATTACCGGCATATACGCTATTAATGGTTTGCGAGGAGATACCATTAGCAATAATATCATTGAAAGTCCTTTTGGAAATGTAACCAATAACACCAATGTTTTTGTTGGTATTCAGATATTATCGCCAAATACTCCGCAAACAGAACCTGTTTTGGTAACTAATAACATTATACGTAATGTTAGAAGCAGCGGTTCTCAACGGGGTATTGATGTATCATCGGGTAGTAATATCAGGTTTTTACACAATACCATTATTTTAAACGATCCTGCTTCATTGGCTACCGGACAGGTTACCTACGGTTTTGCTCATACAGGCGCACCATCCGGAAGTGGGGTAGAATTGCGAAACAACATTATTTATATTAACAGGCCCGTAGCAAATACCAATGCAAATGTACTATTGGCTACAACGGGTACACTCTATACCATTAATAACAATGCCTATTTTAAATTTGGCAGTGGAGTAAACAGTGCATTGGGCAGTTTTGCGGGTACACCTTTTGAAACATTAGCAGCTTGGCGTACGGCCAACGGGGGTATTTTTGATGCAAATTCAGCGTTTTCAAATCCATTATTTACTAACTTAAGTACCAACTCAATACCGCAGGACGGTAGTATTAATAATATTGGTGCAAATGTGCTTACGGCTGTTCCTACTGATTTTACAGGTGCAGCAAGAACAACAACTCCAGATCCGGGTGCTTATGAATTTGTACCTCCTCCATTAGACGCTGCTGTGGAAGCGGTTATACCACCAGCTTCGCCTTTTAATGCGGGTTCTAATGCAATTAACGTTCGGATTAAAAACCCTGGAACAACTGCAATTACTTCATTGGTCGTTAACTGGTCCGTTAACGGGGTGTTGCAAACTCCTTTCAATTGGTCGGGAACGTTGGCTGCAGGTGCTACAAGTACCAATATAAATATTGGTAACTTCACGTTTTTAAGTGCATTAAATCACACCATCATTGCCTGGTCTTCTCTACCAAACGGAAGTCCGGATCCAATTACACTAAATGATACTGCATCGGTAACAAATGTATTCACAAGGATTTCGGCAGGAACTTATACCTTAAATAAAAATGCAGCTGCAAGCAGCACAAACTTTACCAGTTTTAATGCGTTGTCAGTCGCTTTAAATAATGGTGGTATAGCCGGAGGTATAACTGTAGACGTTGTTTCAGGCAGCGGACCTTACACAGAGCAGGTAACGTTCGGTAACATACCGGGGGCTTCTGCTACAAATCGAATTGTGATAAATGGCAACAACCAAGAGTTAAACTTTAACAACACTAGCGCAGCATTGTTGCAAGTGATGGGCTTTAATAATGCAAAGCATTTCACCATTAATGGCATCAACTTTAAAACAATTAACGCAACTAATGGGGTGGGTTTAATGTTCACCAATAACTCCGATTCAAATATTGTTGAGAATTGTAATTTTGATTTGACTTCGATTACCGGAACGTCATCTACTTTATCTGCCGGCATATCATTTTCCGGAGGGTTTAATAGTGTATCAAGTACGCCTGTAAATTCCAGTGGTGCCGCAAATATTATTAGAAACAATACCATCAATGGTGGTTCAGGTAACGGTTGCTACTATGGCATTATTGTTAATGCAACCAACTTAAGTAACCCAACTTATTCGCACAATAAAATACTCAACAACGTAATTGCCGATTTTTATTTTTATGGCATTTATTTAGCTAACTCAACAAGGGCAGCGATAAAAAACAATCAAATATCTCGTCCTACTAAAATTGCACCAACTACTTGTTATGGTATTTTCTTAACCAATGGCAGTCAGGCTGACACGATTGAGGGGAATTTAATTACAAGACCTTATGGTGCTCAACTTAGTAATACAGCAACGGTTTATGGTATTGCTTTTTCTTCAACCAATTCTCAGGTAACCACACCTAGTATTATTAAAAACAATGTGATTAATGATTTTAGGGGTGCAGGTATTTTGTATGGCATTCACAATAGTACCAATGCGCATATTAAAGTATTTAGTAATACCATTAACCTGGATGATGCTTCTACAACTTCTACCAATGCGGTATATGCCTTTTATTCTACAGGTACTGCCACTGCCATAAGCATCAGGAATAATAACATCAATATCACACGAGGGGGTACTGGACTTAAGTACTGCATTTTCCTAAACACAGCAAGTGCAACGGGGTATACAATTAATAACAATAACTTGAGGAGTGTTACCGGTGGAACGAATGCATTTATTGGTTCATACTCTGCGGTTAACTATGCTACATTGCTCAATTGGCGTACTGCAAATGCCAATGCATTTGACCAAAACTCGGTGAGTGCAGACCCGTTGTTTAGAAATGGAATATTTGCTAATTTTTTACAACCGGGAAATGATACGTTAGAGAACATTGGGGCCAACTTATCTGTGGATGTTCCAGTTGATTTTGCAGGTAATACGCGCTCCGTTACACCGGATATTGGTGCTTATGAATTTGCAACTAATCCAAATGATGTTGGGGTATTGAGGTTTACTCAATTCGGAAGCAGTACCCAAAATACCACCTTGGTAAATAGTGTGGCGCAAGGAATTGACCTGACTTTAAAAAACTTTGGTACTTCGGTATTGTCTAATGCCACGTTAAATTGGTCGTTGGGTGGAATACCTCAAACACCTATCAGTTGGTCCGGATTCTTGGCCAAGGGCGATACAGTAGTAGCATCACTTGGTTTATATAATTTTCCTGATTCAAGCGTTTACTCATTAAAATCGTGGACCACATTGCCAAATGGCGTATTGGATAGTGTAAACACAAACGATACGTCAGAAACACGCATTTGCCGACCATTATCAGGCACTTTATATCTTAATCCAAGCCTACCTGATACAGGCACGAACTTTACTAGTTTTAATGGATTGTTTAATGTGTTAAGAACATGTGGTGTGGCAGGTCCGGTTACCGTTGTGTTAGCTGCAACAACCATAAACCAGCAAATCACCATGCCTAATAATATTCCAGGTCATTCATCATTAACGCCTATTACTTTTGTTGGGCAAGATTCAGCTACCACTCGTATTGTACATAATGGGTCTGGCTTGCGTCCAACCTTGTTGTTAGACGGAGCTAAAAATTATCGCTTCCGAAACATCTCGTTTGTAGGCACTAACGCAACCAGTGCAACAGCGGTGCAGTTAATAAACGGTGCTGATAGTAACATGTTTGTGAGGTGCGCATTTAATGTTCCGGTTATTACCAGCACTGCGGTCAATTCATTTGTTGCATCAGGTAATATTACTGCAGCAACCACACAAGGTAATGCCGCCAATTATTTGGTTATTGACAGTTGTTCTGCCAATGGTGGGTATTATGGAATAGCCATTAATGGATTGGCTGCTCAGAAGTCCTTGGGTAATGTTATCAGAAATTCAAGAATAAGCAATTCATACCTTTATGGAGCATACATCCAACAGCAAAAGGCCATGTTGTTAATAGGAAATAGGGTTAACGGCATTGGTGTGGCGTTTAATTATACTTTTGCATACGGCATTTACGCTTTAGCTTGCGATAGTGGAACAAGTATATCGGGTAATAGAATAACCAATATTTTGGGTGGATACGGAATCTGGATTCAGAACTGTTTGGGGTTATCTTCATCAAGAGTGGTGGTTTCAAATAATACCATTGATATAGGCTCTACTTTGGCAACCAACACTTATGGT
>RDYC01000281.1 GCA_004293295.1 Bacteroidota bacterium | reverse complement strand
TGATGTTTTGGTTGATGGCTTTGTTGTATTCTATTACCAACTCTTCCTGTATGGTAAAATCAGCCGATGTGGGTACATAATTATTGCACGGATTGTAATTCTCGCATTCAGGATTGTTGGCATCCTGGCAGTTTTCTTTTCCATCCTTGCAACTGCCCAGTGCCCATGCAAAAACCAGTAACAAAAAGAATACGTTGCAATAGTTTCTCATGTAGCTTTAGTTAATATTATTTGATACGTGTGCCCTTAAATTGCCTGTTTAAAAACACCAATGGTTTTTTGTTATGGTCTTCAATAATCTGATAATTTATGGTTACCTGGTTGCCCTCCGCCACCATCCAACCAGTTGGGCTTTGGCAATTGGTAACAATAATATAAGCATTTGGATCAGGGTCTTGAACTCTTCTTTCAAAATACTGGAGGTATAATATTTTATATGAAAATAAAATACTCCTTGAGTGCATAAAGTGATCAGAAGCACACCCATTTGGAAAATTGGTAAAGGTGCGTGTGAAAAAATCAGGTTCTCCAGGGTCAGGTATTGCTCTGAGCTTAATGTTATACAATACACTTGGCAATGAATTATCAGCCCCCCTGAACTCGCCTACCAATGGGCTTTGGGCATCACGCACCACTACTAACCTTCGGGTAAAGGTATCAATGCCATCATCATTGGGGTTACAACTTGGTCTTGGGCTTCGTTTGCCAATGAGTTGTACTTGCAAATTCATGGGGCGTGGAAACCACAATTTCATTTGTTTGTCTGTTTTAATAAATTCACTATCACCCAGTATGCGCCACGTGTAAGCGTCAAAATCTTGTTTGGCAGTAAAAAACACATCAGATCCTATAATTACAGTATCGCAGCTTATGTTTTGGTTGGTGGCTTTGTTGTATTCTATTACCAACTCTTCTTGTATGGTAAAATCAGCAGATGTGGGTACGTAATTATTGCACGGATTGTAATTCTCGCATTCAGGATTGTTGGCATCCTGGCAGTTTTCTTTTCCATCCTTGCAACTGCCCAGTGCCCATGCAAAACCAAATAATAACAAGAATATTTTACAATAGTTTCTCATGGGGGTGATTAGTTTTTGATTGTAAATGTTAACGAGTTTTCTAATTATTCCTACTTATTTCTGGGTTCTATTAAGACCGCTTGCTTTTATTTACACAAATGTGTAATTTAGCGATTGTAAAACCTTAAAAAATGCCAAATAGCAAAGATGCGTATAAAAAAATAGGCGAGGCCATTAAATTGGTAAGGTTAAACCGAAAACTCACCCAAGAGTATATGAGTATTAAATTGGGCTACAGTGATAGAGGGTCGTATGCCAAGTTAGAGCGAGGGGAAAACACTACCATTGATGCCTTGCAACTGATCCGCATTTGCAACCTGCTTCAGTGTAACTTGGTTCACCTATTAATGTTAGCAGGGATTAATGTTTTTGAAACGCCATTAGAAACCTACACAGAGTTTGAGGCGAAGCTAGAAATAATAGATGAGTAACTTTAATATCGTTAAGCCATTCAATCAACTCCCGCAATAAACAAAAACAGCCGTAGCTTAAGCTACGGCTGTTTTTAATGAGGTATGATAACAAATACCTGTGCTTATTTGGCAAAATTAATTGCGCGTTTTTCACGGATAACCGTGATTTTTATTTGTCCGGGGTAAGTCATTTCCTTCTGTATTTGCTGGCTCATTTCTAATGAAATAATATCAGCTTGTTGGTCGGTTACTTTTTCTGACTCCACCATTACACGAAGTTCTCTACCTGCTTGAATGGCGTATGCTTTTTCAACGCCATTATAAGAAAGTGCAATGTTTTCTAAATCGCGCAAACGTTTCATGTAATTTTCGCTGTCTTCTCTGCGTGCTCCCGGGCGTGAACCTGAGATGGCGTCACACGCTTGAATAATTGGAGATAGGATAGAGGTCATTTCAATCTCATCATGATGCGCACCAATGGCATTTACTACTTCAGGATGTTCCTTGTATTTTTCAGCAAGCTTCATACCCAATAGTGCATGCGGTGTTTCTGCATCATCATCAGGCACTTTACCAATATCATGCAACAATCCGGCACGTTTAGCCAACTTCACATTTAAGCCCAACTCGGCAGCCATAGTGGCGCACAGGTTGGCTACTTCGCGGCTATGTTGCAATAGGTTTTGGCCATAACTGCTGCGGTAACGCATGCGGCCTACCATGCGAATTAACTCAGGATGCAAACCATGTATACCTAAATCTATACAGGTGCGTTCGCCAATCTCTACAATTTCCTCTTCTAATTGTTTACGTGTTTTGGCCACAATCTCCTCAATACGTGCAGGGTGAATACGTCCGTCCTGCACCAAGCGGTGTAAACTCAGGCGAGCAATTTCCCTTCTAATCGGATCAAAACAAGAGAGGATAATGGCTTCCGGGGTATCGTCTACAATAATTTCTACTCCGGTTGCACTTTCCAATGCCCTGATGTTTCTACCTTCACGCCCGATGATGCGGCCTTTCATTTCATCACTATCAATATTAAATACAGATACCGAGTTTTCAATGGCATGCTCAGCGGCCGTGCGTTGTATGCTGTTTAAAATTACCTTTTTAGCTTCGCGTCCTGCGGTGAGTTTGGCCTCATCCACAATATCTTTAATGTGGGTCATGGCTTCGGTGCGTGCCTCTTTAGTAAGGGTTTCAACCAATTGCTTTTTAGCTTCCTCAGCGGTTAAGCCGGCAATTTTTTCCAATTGTTTCACCTGGCTGCCAATTTGTTTTTCCAATTCTTCCTTTTTTTGAGACATCACTGTTTGTTGACGCTCAAGAGATTGCTTTAACTGGTCAAGTTCAGCATCTTTACGTTGGGTTTGCTCCAGCTTTTGGTTTAGGGATTGTTCTTTTTGTTTAATTTTGTTTTCGTTTTGTACCACCTGTTGGTTGCGCTGTGCAACCTCTTTTTCATGTTCGGCTTTCAGTTGTAGGAATTTTTCTTTGGCCTCCAGTTGGCGGTTTTTCAGCAGCAGCTCGCCCTTGGCTTCTGCTTCTTTAAGCATGTCGGCTGCTTTTTGGGTGAGCATTTTTTGGTTCACCAAAAACATTATTCCGGCACCTGCTCCCAGTGCAATCATTGCTACTACAATGACCATTGCAATACTTACCATTCGTTTAAATTAACGTTTAAAATGTTATAAATAAAAAACTAATGGTTAATAAGCCAATGCTTGTTTCAACGGTATTTACTTTAAAAGTGACTGCAATTCCTGCAATTCAACTGCAAGTTGCTGCTGTTCATCAGCTTGTTTTTTCTGCAAAGTCATAAGGGTAGTGGTTAATTCCAACACCGTCATGCTTAACATATCCTGATGGTCTTTAACATTAAACTGCTCGCCATAAGCTTTCAGTTTATCGTTAATGAGTTTAGCTGCCTGCCGCACCAATTCTTCCTGCTCAGTAGTGGCTACTTTAAGCGGGTAATAGCGGTTGGCTATATTCACTTTTATGGATAATTCGTTTAACATTAAGCTTGTTATTCGCTTAATAACCTGATACACTCATCAATATGTTTAATATAGGTGTTAATTTGTTGTTTTAACTCTTGCCTATACGCATCATCTTGCGGGAGTATCTCAGCAAGTTTAATGATTTTATTTTGTGTTTGTAGCGTTTCTAAGGTATTTTTTTGCAGGGCCACCGTTTGCTTCAGGTTCTTGTTCGATTCATCCAGCTCCTGTAGTTTGTTTATTAACAGTTGTTTATCGTTAATCAGCTGGCTTGTTTGCGCCTTAATTTGCCTGATGGTGAGGAGTAGTTTGGGATTCATGTTATTGTTGCACAAAATTAAACAATGCGGTTAAATAATTTTGGTAACCCCAAACAGCAGGCACATTATTATGCACGGCATCGGGTATTCTAAACGCTTGTTGGCGGTTGCCTCCGTAGTTTTTATATACCACTTCTCCATGTGTTTTTATGCTTAAAAAGGCATCATTATTCCCATGCATCCATAAAAAGGGCTGGGTAATGTTTTTAATTTTATCGGCATTGTTAATTTTAGCATTGGTAAAATAGCTTGATGGCAGAGCAAGTGCACTTCCATCGTTTACCATCACGGCCGAAGAAGCAAATGGCGCCTCTAAAATCAGTTTATCAGGTTTTAGGGAATAGGTATTGGCCATTATTTCACAAGCGGGAGCACTGCCTAAACTGTACCCATAAACAATTAACCGTTTAGGTTCTACGCCTTTGCTTTGCAACCACTTAAGGGCGGCTTCGGTATCGGCATACATGTTTTTTTCGCTCGATTTTCCGCCACTCATGCCATAACCACGGTAATCAAACATCAGCACTCCATAGCGGTGTGCCCCACCCACATGAGCAAGCAATTTTGCACGGTTCCAATAGTTATCCATGTGTTTGGCGTTTCCATGGCAGTATAAAATAATGGTATCGGTTGAGATGGTTTGCATGTTGCCAAGATATACAGCATAAATGGTGGCTGAGCCTTCGCTGCTGTTTGAGGTTAAGGTAAAGAGTGAGCGCATGCTGTCGGCAACGGCATATTGTGCGGGCAGTTCCATCAGTTCGCGCTCTCCCGTAAAGTTATCAAATTGATAGGCTGATAGTTTGGTGTTGTTAAACAATTGGCTATCCAGTCGTAAACAGGCGCTTGCGGTAAGGGCCATGATGCAAATAAGTATGGTGCTGTTTTTCATTGGGTTAAAATTTACGGGCTACTGCTACGTACACCCCAAGTGCACCTTGGTTACTCGGGCTCACATAATCAACCACCAGATTTTGGTTGCTTTGGTTGGGGGCCAAGTATTTGGTTTCAACTTGTAAGCAATACTTTTTACCGGTCCATTGATGGCCCAGGGCCAAAGAGGGCAGCCAATGCGTTTGTTGTGCTTCGCCATGTGCACGTTGTTTTCTGAGTTCGAACCAGTTGTTTACGGAAGTGTAAAAGAAGTGTTTTTTGGTACTGTATTCCCAATAGGCATGAATATCGAGTTGTGGATATAGGCTAAAATGCCCTTCCCATCTATCAATCATGATATTGGCTATTGGGCTCAGGCTAATTGCAGGTATCCATTGGCGTTGTTTAATTAGCCGGTGGGTAATGCCCATATCGGTTTGAAACACGCCAAAAAGCAGGGCTGTGGTGTGCAGGGAGCCAAATGCGGTGGTTTTTCCGTTCATGCCATAGGCTCCGTAAACGCTGGTTAGTGGTATAGGCAGGGTAGCACTTCCCAGTTGAATAAGTGCACCACCAACGCTTGCGCCAACTTGTACTTGTTTGGTTTCAAGTGGTTTTACTAGGCGTGTGGCATTGCACGAGAGCAAGAGTGCTATGCCAAAAAGTAGGGGTATTGTTTTGCCTGATTGCATAGGTAAAGATAAAGAAATATTGCTGGCGAAAAGGCAAAAAAAATCCCTGTTAGGTGCATAACAGGGATTGAGAGTAGCTAAAAAGAGAGGTAATGCTACCTGGCTTCGGCTTGTAAATCTTTTACCACAACGGATTGTGTGGCCACATCTGATAAGTTTCCTTTGGCACCTATAACGGTGCATTTAACGGTGTAGCTGCCCGGTTTTTTGTATTCATGGCTTTCGTCTGTGCCTTTTGTACCATCACCGTATTCAAAAGTGGTACCGGTAGCATGGGCGTTTTCGCTGCAAATGGGGCTAAAGTAAAACAGCTCTCCAACCAATCCGGTGGAACTTTTAACCCATTTGCCTTCTTTGTTTTGAACTTCAACTTTAAAGCAGGCCTTTGGCTGCTTGCTGCAAGCAGTTACGGCTAATAATCCGGCTGTTGCTAACATGAGTGTAAGTGTTTTCATTATCAAGTGTTTTAATAAAAGTGTGTAATTAATTAAATAGCTGTTTTATAAAACAAGCGGAGCAAATATAAAACAAATAGCTGTTTTAGCAAATAAAATATGTAAAAAATGAAATAAGTGGAATTAGGTTGGTTATTAAACCGGGGTGAAATAGGCTGGTTATCGGTTAGGTGAGCTCTTGTTGTTGGTTGTTTAAATCACTGTATGTCATATTTTTATTATTATGTTAGCAGGGTGTTAAACTTCAACGAGATTTTACTTAGTTTTGTAAGGATTAATTTTTTGTTAAATGAAAAAAATTGTACAAGTTAGCCTATTATCGGTGTTGGGTTTTATGGTATTGGCATCGTTTGAAAGTTTACGGCATGGCAAAAAGGATGGTACGGAGCCCGGATTCACTGGATCGCCTGGGGATAGCCTTAAAAACTGCACGGTTTGCCATGGCGGAACGGCAACTACAAAGCCGGGTTGGATTACATCTGATATCCCGAATGAGGGTTATACGCCCGGAGCTACTTATAAGATTACAGCTACCAACACCAAACTGGGGCACACGCGTTTTGGGTTTTCTGTTTCGCCTCAAAATGTGGCGGGTGATTTATTGGGCACAATGGTATTAACGGATACGGTAAGAACCAAGTTGGTTGGCAACAACAAATACATTACTTATCGTGAAGCCGGGGTTGAAGGGTTAGATTCTTTAAAGTGGAGTTTTAACTGGGTTGCTCCTCAAGAGGGCACGGGAAATGTTACTTTTTATGGGGCATTTAATTCGAACCACGAAGGGCATAAGGGAGGGGACGAAACGGTTTTATCAACCCTTACCGTGCGCGAGAGATGGAAAACAGGCATACAAGACTTGGCACAGCGCAGTGCGCTTAAGGTATTTCCTAATCCGGCACAATCGGTTGTTGAGGTAACTTTTTATGCTGATTTTATCGGTAATGCTTGGCTTGATGTGGTTGATGTGCAAGGCAAATCAATTTTGCAACGGCCCATTAGCCAACAAAATGGCTGGGTAGGGCAACAAATTAATACCATGGATTTCCCCAATGGTGTTTACTTGATTCGTTTAATGGCTGATGGGCAGGTGGCCACTAAGAGAATGGTGGTGGCGCATTAATGCATGGCGTTTGTAAAAAGTAATATCCTTTTTTGTTGTTTATTACTTGCCTTTTACGGCAAGGCACAAGATAGTGCTTTCTCTAGTCATTTTGTGGCGTTGGAAAGTAATGGGAGCGTATTGTTAAGTTGGATTATTAATCAGGGGAACACGTGCAATGGCATTGATGTGTATCGTGCAATTGACACCCCTTATTTTGATTATATCGGGAATATACCCGGCATTTGCGGAAGTGGTTCAGCACCTCAGACTTTTGAGTTTAGGGACATAAACCCCATCAGGAATAAGCCCCTTTTTTATCAGGTAAGGTTCGGTGAATCGGGTTATTGGAACACCACCTCTATTTTGTTGTTAGATTTAAATAAGGAGGGCGTGCAAGTGAGGCCAAATCCGGTTGTTGATAAGGCCCGTATTTATTATGCCAACGAAAATGGCCGCTTGTTTACGCTAGAGTTAACCACATCAACAGGCACTAAGCTGTTTTCGCAACAATCTTCTACAACATTTTTTGACCTTGATTTGAGTGGCTTGGCTGTCGGCATGTATTATTACTTAATTAGTGAAGTTGGTGAAACAAATCAGGCCATTCAAGGTAAAATCACAGTGGCGCGTTAGCAATAAAAAACAGCCTCTTTAAACAAGGGCCTCTTAGCGACTTGTACTGTTTGGCTACCTGCTGGATTTCATGGCTTTTAATACAGTAACTTTTTTTTCTTTTAGCAAACGTTGGTATTCGGGTGTTTCTGCTCCGTATATGGCCATCTTGCCATCCTGATTATAATGCACACCCCAACCATATCTTTTGGTGAGTGGCGAAGCCCTTAGGCAGGGTTGTCCTTTGGAGAAAAAAGCATCTTTGGCTGCAGCGTGTTGTTTTGGGGTGAGGTCGTTTTTTGTGGCATATACCTGAAACAATACTTCATCAGAGGTATACCGATAAGGGTTTTTGGCGATCAACTCAAATTGAATATTGGCTGCGGTTTTTGCATCACCTTTTGTTGGTGGAACTTCTCCTTGATTTGTCGGGCAATCATCTGCAATAACAATGAAGGTGTTAAAGTAGTTGGTGGTATGTATTTTTTTCATTGGTTGCAATATTATAATCGGTTAGTGACAACACCTTGTCAGTAGCATTTGTGCAATTATACTTTTAATAGCCCACGAAAGGCCCTAGCGGCATAATAGGATTGTGCTCCGTTGTGGTAAATAAAAACGCGGCCATACCTAAAATCCCCAAACAAGGCACCACCCAATTTTCTGAGATTTGCCGGGGTGTTGAGCCAGCTGGATGTTTTGGTATCAAACGTATCCAGTTGCTGTAAGGCATGGTATTGTTCTTCGGTAAGCAGGTCAATACCCATTTCAGCAGCCATATCTTGCGCACTATTGGCCGGGCGGTTTTCTTTTCTTGATTCCAATCCTTCACGGTCATAACACACGCTTCTTCGACCTTGCGGGCTTTCTGCTGCGCAATCGCAAAACAGGTAAGCGCCTGTTTGGCTATCAAAATCTCCTCCGGTTTCTTCCATTTGGTATAACGACCATAGTTTATCGGGGTTTGCCACTAAGCGTAAAGCAACATCGTTCCACTCAATGGTTGCATGTCGGTGCTTGTGTTTTTCGAACCGATTTTTTAACAAGATAAGGAGTTGTTGCTGTTCTTGTGTTGACAGGTGTTTCTTTTTTGTATTGGCCATAGGTTGTTTTATTGTTTTAATATTTTGCTGTTAGTTGGCGTGAGTTACTCCTACTGCGGGTTGTTTGGTATGGTGTTATTTTGTTGAGGCAATAGCTGTTCATAGTCGGTTTGATAACTCCATACCACACCATACCCCGAACGGATTATTTGCATATCAAAGTGCCTATGGGTATTAAAAGTGGGGTAGGATATGCTGATGCCCACAGCATAACTTGCCATGATGATCACTGCTGATAACCTAAGAATATAAAGGGTAGGTTTATTGATGGTTAATTTGATGTACCTTGTTAAGCCATAAATGGCAATGAACCAACAGAGGTAGTAAACGATGAAATCAACAATACCTTCCAATACAAAAAACTGCAAGGCACCGGATGTTTGCCACCCTTCGCCAACCCAAGCAAATGGGAAACCCCATAAATAGGTTTGTCTGCCATCAAGTGGCAAAACATACCACCATTTGGTAAACAACCCAAACGACATAATGGTTAATGGTAAAATAAGTTTGGTGTGCAAGGGTTTCACGTTTTTTATTGCGGTGTTTACGGCACCAATTTACACATTAAGGTATTATTTTTAAGCAATTCAAGTAAGCGGTGTTTTGGGTTGTTACTACCTCATCAAAAAAACAAAGGTTGAGTAACTGAAATGGCTCATGCACTACCTTTAGGCGCATGATGACTAAATAGTCCATTGACTCAATATTTAGGTAGAGCTAACAAACACCGATTTCATTTTAAGGTGTTTTCCTTAAGATATCAATATACGAAACACATTTTGCGGCCAATGTATCAGCGGGGTTGATGTCTATTATTTTTTGAAAAGCATAAATGGCTGAATCTTTTTTGCCCACCGCGTTATAATAGAAACCCAAGTTAAACAACACAGTGGTATTTTCAGGGTCAATGGCTGCTCCTTTGTTCAGTGCGGCAATGGCTTCGTTGTATTGTCCTTTACTACCAAAAATGTTCACCGCGGTATTGATGTAGTAAGAAGCATATAAACCTGGAAGGTTGGGGTGGGTAGGGTATTGTTGTTTTGCAGTGTCCCAATCTTGTTTGGCATGTTCCAAGTCTCCCAGTTGAAAAAAAACATTGCCTCTGTTAATGTATGCCAATGTATACCCCGGGTGTATAGAAATGGCTTTGTTTAAATAACCCATAGCCTTGTTTAATAACTCGCTTTTGGCACTTGTTTCATTTTGTAATGAAGCCAGTTCCAAGTAAGCATTGCCTGCGTTTGCGTTGGTAATGGCACTGTTTTCAGCCGACAATACATCTTGCCTGTATAAGGTGCTATTGCTTTCCCAATCTTTATTTCTGGCAATGGTTTTTACCGCACACAATACCACCACCAACAGCACACCTGCCACCAAGCTAACCTTTGCAGTATGGGCCGGTTTTAGTTGTTGATGCCACCAATACAGTAAATAAGCAACAGCTATGCTAAACCCAAGTGATGAATGATAAATCAACCGTTCGCCCATGGTGGCACCAATGGGAAACAATAGGTTTGAAACCAATAATAGGTTGGTGAGGTAAAAGGCAATGGCGAATGCCAGTGCATGCCTTTTTTTAATGAGCGACACCAGGGCAGCGATTAAAAAAGCATGAAACAAGATGGACAACCAAGTTGCCAAATCAGTAATGTTTGTATAAGGGATTTGATTGTAAGAGTAATCAACACTTAAGGGATGCGGAAACACCAACAATTTGATGTATTGCAGCAAAGTGGCTATTTCTGTGGCTATTTTTTGTGAACCACTGGCCAACAAATAAGGGTTGTTCAATAACTCATCGTCCTCCTGCAGGCGGGTAAACGGTACAACTGCATAACGCATGGCAATGTATAGCACAAACACCCCTAAAAAGGGCAGTACGGTTTTGAGGGAACGCACTACTGTTTCTTGTTTAAAGAGGTAAGCCATCAACGGGATGATGACAATCAAACTTACCGCATACTCCTTAGATAGCAAGGCCAGAAAAAAACAAAGCAAGGCCAGTAATAAATCCACTATTTTTTGGGTTTCCAAATATTGGTAGGCCTTAGTTAACGTGAGGGTAATAAACAACAACGATAATATTTCATCCCGGCTTTTAATGTTAGCCACTACCTCCGTATGGATGGGGTGCACCGCAAACAACAGCACGCTTAAAAAGGCCAGTAGAGGGTATGCCGGAAAAACCACTTTCCGTAAAAAGTAAAGCAACACAATTACAGAGATGATGTACAACAACACATTATTTACATGCCGCACATAAATGAGTTTAAGGTTGTTGTTAGCTGTATTTGATGTTGTACGGGTTGTGGTTTTTCCAAAGGCTTGTTGTTCCACAGCATAGGTAATTAATGCCAATGGCCTGTACCTGCCGCCACTCAAGCGGTTATTGGCATTGTACTTGCGGTAATAACTATCAAACACATCTGAAGTAAGCAGTTGAGGAATACCTGCCATGCCACGGCTTATGGCTTCATTGTTATCTATCACTAAAAAATCGTCAACGGCATATCCGTTGCGGAAGGTATTGGCATAAAAAACAAAACAAAGCAAGGCCAAAAAAAACGACTGTACCCAGAAGTGGGTTAACAAAGAGCTTCCTCGTGGTTTAGGTGTTGGCGAGGGTTTAACCGCAGAGGCCTGCTTGCGGTGGTATTTTTCACTGTTTATGTTCTTCGTAGCCATAGGACTTCAAAGATATTAAATAGTTCAACATTGGGGTGATTCTCTCGTTAAAGTTAGTTGTACATTTATCTCACCTGTGAAAGCAGTTGCTGTTGTTATTTGCTGTGCTTCTTTATGCCCAATAGTTCAGGTTATCTCTTATTGCTGTCATTGAGTTAAGTGTTTCATCACTTTTCCAATAATGAATTTGGTAGCATGGATAAAAATGGGATACTCAACTCATATTTTACTTTATATATAGTTCCCACCAACAAGCTATTAGCGGGAACTGATTTTTTATAAAGGTTAAACCTCTACAAGGTTTTTGCATCCCAAATGGCTCTGGTTTTTGTTATCTCAATCCCGGAGGGATTGCATGTTTATTGATGATTATTGGCTTATGTAATTGCACGACCCCAGAGGGGTCGCACGTTGTGTTTGTTTTATTTTTTATAAAGGTTAAACCTCTCCGAGGTTTTTTGCATCCGAAACGCCTCCAGTTTTTGCTATCTCAATCCCGGAGGGATTGCATGTTTATAAATGGTTATAGTTTGTGTAATTGTACGACCCCTTCGGGGTCGCATGTTGTTGGTGCTTTATTTTTCTATAAAAAGTAACCCCCTCCTAAACACTTACCTTTTTGCTTCAAAAACGTCTTTTAACGGTTTTGATATAAGCTGTGTAGTTATATCGTAACGTGACAGCAGTTATAGCTGTTTTAAAGGCAGTTTTTTTTATAAGTCAGGCGAATATTTTAAAGCAAGTGTTTTTAGAAAATCTGTTAATTCTTCAAGATAAATATTCCCATTATCAGTTTCTATGAAATAATTCCAACAGGTTTCAAAAACTTCATTTTTATCACTTAAGTCTGAGTTGTCTATTATTGCTTGAAATAAGTAATGAGGATTCTCATTTTCATAATAGTATTGAATATTTGTATTTGGGTGTTTAGCCAAATATATTTTTGTTAGAAATTTTTCAGGACACTCATTTGAGTACAAGAAGTGTAAATCATCATTTTTTGGAAATGATAACGTACCGGCAGAATTTTTTATCAACTTCATATCTCCGTCAAGAACACATCCGCAACCTGTTTTTATTTTTTTATGATTGTAAGATAAGATATCAGCTTCAAAACATTTGTACGCTTTATCAGCACTACCGACAGGTATAATGTTAATTAGCTCCTTGAAGTTATTTAATCCATATTTTTTTGAAACATTTTTGATACCTTTAGAGATTATTTTTTTAGCTTCATTATCCTCACAGTATAAGTCAATTAATGGAAAAGACTTTGAATCCATTTTGGTTAAAGCCGCGTTGACACTTATGTTTTGGATTGCTTTATAATTTCCAATGTTATTTTTCTCTATAAATATTCTTGAATTCAAGCAGACGCTATCTAAAATCGTAGGAGAATGAGATGTCATGATGAATTGTTTGTTGTCATTTCTACTAACATTTCGAATTACATCTATTAATCTTCTTTGGATTTTTGGATGCAACCCCATTTCCACTTCATCAATTAAGATTAGAGAGTTTTTTTTAGCCTCCACAATATCTATTATTATTCTTGTTAGAACATCTTCACCTGTTGCAGAATTAAAGCTTGAATATTCATGTTTACTTTTATATTTGAATACATCTTTATCATATATTTTAGCAACGTTTTTAATTTCAAAATCTTCTTCAAGAACATATGATAAGTAATTCTCAATAGTTTTAAAATTGTTCATGGAAATGGATTCTAAAGTTCCTTTCTTCGCTTCATTATAAATTTTGTCAGTAAAAAACCTAGCTGGAATAACTCTATCTAAATCTATAAATACAACATCTCTAAAATCAAACTGTGACTCCCTCTTGCCTATTCCATTCCATTTCGAAGTTAATGCTTTTCTTTGCCCTCTTTTAGGTTTGTCTATAGTTTTCCCTCTTTTATATGTAATCCAATAAGTCCAATCATTTTTTTGCTTGTCATGCGATGTGAATTTCATTATTGAACTCCAAGTATTTGGCTCTAAGTTTCCATTTTTAGGGTTTCTACGAAAGAAATTAACATGACTACAAGCAATTGATATTAATAGAGTTGTTTTCCCGGATCTATTTGTTCCAGAAATAACTGAAATTGGATTTCTAAACTCAATATCAAGAAAGGGAATATGCCTAAATTCTTCAAACTTAATATTCTTTAGAAATATCGGGTAATCTTTTTCTTTACTGATATCAACAGTTTCAAAAAAGTCTCTATCTGAATTTATATTCATGATTTCTTATTATTTCTGGATTTAAAATTGCCTTACTTGGCTGAGTGTAAAAATACTAAAAATGTAAGGTATTAGAGCGTAGTACTTGAAAATTTCTCACATGGGTATCCGAATGCTTTAATGACTGAATTTAGATTTTTCGTAACGTTTAGCTGCTTTGCGTCAGTGGCTGTTTTCGGAGCGCAAACTTTCGGCCACCGCTAATGCAAATAAAACCCGCTAACCTTCGGCTACCACGTCACTCGCCATTGTGCAACAGCAACGTGTGTTGAGTGTAGTTGTAATTAGTCAAGTCCATACTTTAATAAGTATTTGCCGAGTTTGTAAACAACCTTACTATATACTTTTACTTTTTTCTTTAAGTAAGTTTCAATTATTAAATTTAGTTCGTAAGTAAAGTCTATTGGTGTCAAAAGCCTTTCCGTAAGAATATAGTCACCATAATTTTCTCGATTCTTTAACTGATACTTATGAGCTGAAGTAATAACAACAAATGTTGAAGTGTTCGTTGAAATATGCTTTGCTATATCAAATCCATCTTTACCAATGTCAGGTGTTGCTGTCCCCTTGATATCTAAAATCAAAATGTCCCTAGGATTAGAAACTAAGTTTTTTAGTAAAGTGGCGTCACACTTGTAGTATCTTTCAAAATTTATATTGCCTTTAGAGGAGGCTACTGTTAACATTTGTTCGTTAAAGTATGCCTTAACATCATCTATAATGCATATATTTAATGGGGATATTTTCATTAATAGAATTCCAGTTTTGTAAAAGATACTATTTTTCATTCTCTCTCGATTATAAGATTGTTTAAAGAAAACTCTTGGTATCCGATGTCGGCAGATGCCGAATTTATTTGTTTATGTTGAACAGAAAAATTTTCGTCCATATTCTCGATGGATTGATTAATAACATTATAATTGAACTCTAATAGTTTGGCCCAATACAATCCATAACCAAATCCCTTACTATTTTCATCAACTTTAATACCTAAATCAAATATATTTAAATGATTGTCAATACGCTTAGATTGGTTTGTGAAAATAATCTTGCATTTATTTTCACTTATAGAATTAATATTTACAGTAAATGTTGAGTTGTCT
>RDYC01000280.1 GCA_004293295.1 Bacteroidota bacterium | reverse complement strand
GTTTTTAGTAAAAATGGCAGTTGTTCAGTCGGTTCATCCACCAATTGGCCGGGTAAAAACACACCCGCATTGTTTACAAGCACGTCAACTGTCTCGTATGCCGTTGTCACTTCAGCCGTAAAATGATTAATGGCTTCTGCATCACTAACATCACAACAAGTGAACAAATGTTTACCGTGTGGGTTAATTTTTTGAATATCGGTTGATAAAATAGCCAAGTCATTGGTATTGCGCGCACACCCTGCCACATTAAACCCCTTGTTAGCAAAAGCAATGGCAATGGCTCGTCCTATTCCTTTAGTACATCCGGTAATTACTACGGTTTTTTGCATACTTTACACCTATCTTTTATAAGCATGCAAAAATAGGGTTAAGTATGCATATATTTACAGCCGTTTATTCCAATAAGCAGTTATGGCATTTTTTGAGCACTTTGGCAAGTACACCCTGTTTTTAATCAGCCTATTTAAGAGACCTGAAAGGCAAAAGGTTTTTTTTAAACAAACCATTCACGAAATGAATTCAATAGGTGTTGGTTCGTTTGGTATTGTTTCTCTCATCTCCATATTTACCGGTGCTGTTTCCACCATTCAAATTGGGGTTCAATTAATTTCTAGCTTGGTTCCGGAGTATATACTCGGTCGTATTGTACGTGATAGCAATATATTAGAGTTCTCGCCAACAATTACCAGCTTGGTACTTGCGGGTAAAGTTGGCAGCAATATTGCCTCTGAAATAGGAACCATGAAAGTAACCGAACAGGTTGATGCATTAGAAATTATGGGAGTAAACTCGGCCAATTATCTTGTGCTACCTAAAATTATTGCCGGACTCGCAACCATACCGCTTTTGGTAATCTATTCCATGGCACTATCAATATTTGGAGGCTCTCTATCGGGTGTAGCAAGCGATTTAATTAGCGTTGACAATTATATTAAGGGACTTCGTACAGATTTTTTGGCGTTTTCAGTAACATTCGCCCTCATTAAAGCTACCACCTTTGCCTTTCTAATTACAAGTATCTCAGCTTACCATGGTTACCGAACCGAAGGCGGGGCATTGGAAGTAGGCCAAAGCAGCACCAAGGCTGTGGTATACAGTGCCGTTGGGGTAATTATTTTTGATTATATCCTGTCTGAAATTTTGTTAAGTGTATGATAGAACTGGTGAACATAAAAAAGAGTTTTGAAGGAAGAATTGTGCTCGATGATATATCAGCCAAGTTTCATAAGGGCAAAACTAATTTTGTTATTGGGGCAAGTGGAAGCGGAAAGAGTGTGATGATGAAATGCATGGTAGGTTTAATCAATGTTGATGAAGGACAAATTCTTTATGGCGGAACTGATTTTGTAAAGTTAGATTATAACGAAAAAAAAACAATCCGTAAAGAAATTGGAATGCTTTTTCAAGGTACAGCTTTATTCGACTCCTTAAATGTAGAAGATAATGTGGCATTCCCCCTAAGAATGTTTACAACCATGACAAAAGAAGAGGTGCTAGAACGGGTGAATTTCTGTTTAAAAAGGGTAAACCTCGAAAATGTAAACAAACTTTATCCATCAAATATTAGTGGTGGGATGAAAAAAAGGGTCGGTATTGCCAGGGCAATAGCCTTAAATCCTAAATACCTGTTTTGCGATGAGCCAAATTCCGGCCTCGATCCGCTTACCTCGCGTTTAATAGACGAGCTTATTAAAGAAATTACGGTGGAATACGATATCACCACCATTATTAATACGCATGATATGAAAAGCCTTTTTGTGATGGGAGATAACATCATTTACATCTATAAAGGCAAAAAGGTGTGGGAGGGAGAGAAGTCGCAGATAAGAACTGCTGATAACTTAAAACTATTAGAGTTTATGAAAGCATCTGAATTTTAAATGCCCATAAAGATGAAAACCTAATTGTTAAATTGAACCGTTGGATAACACCAGGTAAAAAACTAAAGTACCATAAATAAATGGATAAGTACTAGAAGTTAACTGCTTACATAGGTACTTTTGCACAAGTATTTTAGGTATAATACATGATACACATACTAAAAAAGTAAAAAAGCCATTATTATTGTTAAATGAAGTTGGTAACGAAAATAACATTGTGGATGCTTACTGCATCGGCAATGAGTTTCTTAGCTTGTAAACATGATCCACAAGCTGAGGTTAAGCCCGTATTAAACAATCAAAATGGAAATAATAACATTGTCAATGACTCCGTGAGTTTCCAAACCGAAATATTACCATTGCTTACCGGCAACTGCGCAATGGATGGTTGCCATAATGCGGCAAGTGCTGCTGAAGGTGTTGTATTAGATAATTACAATAACGTAATCAGTACCGCAAAAGTTATAGCTTTTAATCCAGCTAAAAGCGAGCTTTATGAAGTGTTGGTGGAAACTGACCAAAAGAAAATAATGCCTCGTCCGCCTTCACCCCCTTTAACACAAGCTCAAATTGAATTAGTAGCCAAATGGATTAATCAAGGTGCACGCAATACAAACATTATAAAATGCGACACCAATACGTTCAACTTTGTAACCGTACAAAAAATTATTACCAATGCATGCATTGGGTGCCATAACAATAACAACGCTCAAGGTGGAGTTAAATTAACTGATTACAACAACATTAGGCAGCACACAGAAACCGGTAAACTTTTAAGCAGCATTAGTCATTTGCCGGGCAGTAGCCCAATGCCTAAGGGAGGCAATAAATTAGAAGCATGCAAAATCACCATCATAAAAAAATGGGCCGCAGCAGGGTATCTTAACAATTAATTGATGAAACAAACAGCCTGTTTAATAATATTATCGCTTTTAGTTCTTTCATGCAGTCATTATGATGAGTTGAAAAAGAATGGAAAAGAAAGCGAAGCAAACAGTTCTGAAAGCCATAATTCAGGCCAGAATTGTATGACTTGTCACAACAGAGGCGAATTTGACGAAGCAGTTATTGAAGGTGGTTGGTGGAATATTGCAGGAACGGCTTACAACACAAATGCAACAACACCTGCTAGTGAAGGTTCAATAGAGTTGTGGACAGGGCCCGGTAGAACAGGAGAATTTGTATACAAACTACCCATTGATGCTAAGGGAAATTTTTATACCGCTAAAGTAGTAGATTTTAAAGGCGGTTTTTATCCTGTTTTGTTAGATAAAGATGGCAAAGTAAAAAAAGACATGGACAGTAAAACATCAACAGGTGCTTGTAACAGTTGTCATGGTGTTACAGAAACTAAAATAGAATTTTAACATATATGAAGAGCATATTATCCATTGCATTAATTGCAGCAGTAGCTTGTTTAAGCGCATGTTATTATGATAATGAAGAGGAATTGTATCCCAACTCATCAGGTTCGGCCAATTGTGATACCACTAACCAAACCTATAACAAAAATATCAAATCAATTATAGATAGCCGGTGCGCAACGCCCGGATGTCATGCTGCGGGGGCATCTAACCCTGATTTGAGCACTTATCAAAGTGTGGTTGCCTTAAAAACCAGGATTAAGGTGAGGGCAATTGATGAAAAGACTATGCCGGCTGCAGCACCCCTGCCTGATTGTGAAATTAATAAACTAACAGCTTGGATAAATGCTGGAACCCCCCAATAACTTCTTATGAAAAAACTGATACTTTTTTTGTTCATAGCAGCACAGTCATTTGTAGCTGCCGCACAAGACGATTTGATGAACATGTTGGATGGAGAGTCAACTGAAAAACCAACACCTGTTTATGCCACATTTAAGTCAACCAGGCTGGTAAATTTACACTCCAACGAAACCATGAAAGCAAAACACTTGGACTTTCGTATTCAGCACCGATTTCAGCCAATGGAAATTAATAAGGATAATGTATATGGTTTATACAACATGTTTGGTCTTGATGGCGCTGTGATGCGCTTAGGATTTGAATATGGTGTTACAGATAACCTGATGGTGGGCGTTGGTAGAAGCAATGTGGGTAAAACATATGATTTTATGGGCAAGTACAAAATATTAAAACAAAGCAAAGGTAAAAATAGCATGCCTTTGAGTGTTGATTATTTTGCAAATACGGCCATCAATACCACCGAATGGACAGACAAAACACGAAAAAACCTGTTTACATCTCGCTTAAGTTTTGTACATCAGCTTATCATTACACGCAAGTTCAACGACAAAATATCATTGATGCTTTCTCCAACATTTGTGCACCATAACCTAGTAAAAACAAAAGCACAATCAAACGATATTTATGCAGTTGGAGTAGGAGCTTCGATTAAACTTAGCCGCAGTGTGCGTTTTAATGTGGAGTATATTCCGCGCTTAAATAACCGCAACGAACCAAAGCAATCACCAACATCAAATAAAGCACTGTATTATGATGCATTTGCAATTGGGTTAGATATAGAAACCGGTGGGCATGTTTTTCAACTACATTTTACAAATGCAGGAGGACTAATTGAACAGCAGTTTATAGCCCAAAACACGACCAAGTTAGATTTTGCATCATTAAGGTTTGGGTTTAACCTATCACGAACGTTCACGTTAGAAAAATAGTAAACCCTAGGGAAGCTTTATACGTACATACCTATTAATTTAATAAATATATAATGAAAAAACAGATTTTAGCCTTCATGGCATTCGCACTGCTAGCTTGGAATGCAAATGCACAGTTATTTAGTACTTCTTCAGCAAAAATTGATTTTTTTAGTAAAACGCCAGTTGAAGATATTGAAGCCCATAGCATTAATGGGGTTGCTATTTTAAATACCAAAACAGGCGATGTAGTCTTTCAAGTAGCGAACACATCATTTGATTTCCCCAATAAATTAATGCAAGAACACTTTAATGAGAAGTACATGGAAAGTGAAAAATTTCCTAAAAGCTTTTTTAAAGGTAAAATCAATGAGAAGATTGATTACACCAAAGACGGGACACATGAAGTAACTGTAACAGGAAACTTAACCGTACACGGTGTTGATCAAGCAAGAACCATTAAAGGTAAAGTAATTATAGCAAATGGTACAATTCAGTTAGTAACAGATTTTATGGTAAAAGTAGCCGATCATAAAATTGAAATTCCAAAATTGGTATTGGCAAAAATTGCTGAAGAAATAAATGTTACGGTAAATGCCACCCTAACACCAAAGAAATAATACGTAGATTGATTGTAAAAAAGGGCCGAGAGGCCCTTTTTTTAATAAAAACTTACCAATGCCGCTAAAAGAGTACCTCCAATAATGGCAAGAATTTTGGCTGTACTGAATCGGTGTTCTTCACTGTTTTCAAACAAGATAGTGGTGGCAATGTGCAGAAAAGTACCCACAACAAAAGCCATTAAATATTCAAATAAGTGTTCGTCTACCCTATATTTTATAAGAGAGCTTAAACCTGCTCCCATGGCACTCATACTTGAATAAATTACAATAAACCAAATAAGGCGTTTTTGTTTTACGTGGCTTGCTTTTAACAAACTCACCATGGCAAATGCAGCAGGCATTTCATGGCTAACAATTCCAAACAAAAAGGAAATCTCGCTATTGTTAGCCGCAAGTAAGCCACTTCCAAGTGGCATACCTTCAATAAAACTATGTAAGCTTAAGCTAAGCAAAATTTCATAAGGAATATATTTTCCTGTTTTATGTTGATGCAAATGAAGATGTCCGTGTTCAATGCCACGAGAGTATTTTTCAAGAAAAATTTGAAAGAAAAATCCTGCCAGCAATAGGGCTCCGGTTACTACATTTGCTTCCGAGTAAATGTGTGGTATCAAATGAAATAAAACTACTGATAGCAAATACGATCCCGCAAATGCCAGGATTAATTTGATATTAACCTTCTTGTCAACATTAGCATAATAACCAATAACTCCACCCGTTAGCGGGAAAAAAATAAGCAATATATAATACCACCAACTCATAATTTTTTATCTGTTTTGTGCAATACCAAACGAGCCGCAACATAACCAAACGCACTTCCACATAAAGCTCCGGCAAAAATATCCAAAGGATAGTGCACCCCCACATACACTTGCGAAATTGAAATGCATGATGCCCAAAATAACAGCAACAGCCAAAAGCCCGGTATCTGTTTCTTAAACAGCATAGCAAAATAGGCAGCAATAGCAAAGTGGTTTGTGGCATGCGCACTCATAAAGCTATATCCCTGCCCACAGTTAACCAACAAATGAACCTTACTTTTTAACAAAGGGTCGTTACAAGGACGCAACCGCTCAAAAGTATTTTTAATTAAGTTGGCACTAAATTGATCGCTGATGAGAACAAGAATGCCGACTCCTAACATTATCCATAACACTTGTTTTCCATAATATCTCCACGAAAGATAAAGTAAGAACACATAAAAAGGAATCCAATGTTTCGCATCCCGAAGCCAAGGACAAACAGCATCAAGAAACGGATGTTGCCAGCCATTGTTAATGGCAAGAAACAAAGAGGTATCAAATTCCGTGATAAAGTTAAACATGCTTTTTGCCTACAACTATTAGTCTGTCGCTAGAGTCAACATTAAAAGGTTCAAGCTTATAATTGCCATAAACAAATTCCACATCAAAGCCCGTTAAGGAAAACAAGCGTTCAAAATCCTTTAAGTGTAATATTTGTACTTCTTCTTTAAAATGGTAGGTTTGGCCTGCATCGGTAAACCTAATTTGCTTAATAATCAATCCGTTTTTAACCTCTTTAGTTATGTGAAAAACAATACCGTCCACCTCTTTTTCTGTGTGCAAGTCTAGGTTCGATAAAACCTTGTCAACATTCATAAAGTCAATAACAACCAACCCATCTTGTTTTAGTATTTGGTAAATCTGCCTCATCACCAATTGATTGGTGTCATCGCAATCAAAATAACCAAAACTGGTAAAAAGGTTTAATGCAACGTCAAACTGTTCATGGTAAGGTAAGTTTCTTAAATCTTGTATTTCAAAGTGCAAGCGCTCGTTTTCAGCGGTTTTAGCAAATGCTATGCTGTCTTTAGCCAAATCAATCCCGGTTACTTCAAACCCTAGCTTATTTAAAAAAATACTGTGCCTTCCCTTACCACATGCCAAATCAATAAGCTGTTGGTGCTTACTAAAATGAAGCCTCCTAACCAAATTTCTCAAAAAGTACTCAGCTTCGCGAGCATCCCTGCTTTTATACAGTATGTGGTAATAAGGTGAGTTAAACCACTCGCTAAACCATTCCTTTTCTTGTGTCATAAAGCTGCAAGTTTAGGTTATTTTAGGCATAACCACCAATACACAACACTAAGTGCTAACGTTATCAACGTATTATAAAACTAACTTGGTAAGCTTAGTCTCAAATGATATTTTTGCGATTCTTTAAAAAAAAATATAGTGACTTTAATTAAATCAATTTCAGGTATTAGAGGAACCATTGGCGGTAAATCTGGCGATGCACTAACCCCAATGGATATTGTTAAGTATACAGCAGCATTCGGTACAATCATTAAACAAGGTAAGGATAAAGCAAAAATCGTTGTTGGAAGAGACGCCCGTATCAGTGGTGATATGGTTAATCGTTTAGTAACAGGCACCCTAATTGGTTTAGGTATTGATGTGGTAGATTTGGGATTGAGCACCACCCCAACAGTAGAGCTAATGGTTAAGGACGAAAGTGCAGACGGGGGAATTATTCTTACAGCAAGCCATAACCCTAAACAATGGAATGCCCTTAAACTGTTAAATGCAAGTGGCGAATTTATCAATGATGAAGTAGGTAAGTTGGTATTATCACTTGGTGATAAAGGAGATATTGAGTTTGCCACGGTTGAAAAAATTGGAACTGTTACAGAAAGACGCAATGCGATAAAAAAACACATTGACAAAATATTGGCTTTGGAGTTGGTAGACATTGAAGCAATTAAAGCCAGAAAATTTAAAATTGTAGTGGATGCCGTTAACTCAACGGGTGGGATTGCAGTACCTATGTTATTGAAGGCGTTAGGTGTTGATGATGTGATTGAGATTTATTGCACCCCGGATGGTAAATTTCCGCACAATCCTGAACCGCTTCCGGAAAATTTGCATGAAATAGCCAACCAAGTAAAAAGAAATAAAGCGGATTTAGGCATAGTTGTAGATCCGGATGTTGACAGGTTGGCTTTAGTTAATGAAGATGGAAGCATGTTTGGTGAAGAATATACTTTGGTTGCTGTGGCTGATTATGTGTTACGCAATGTTAGCGATGAAACATTGGAGCGTTTAGGCCAAAAAAGAAACACAGTGTCAAATTTATCTTCAACACGGGCACTTAGGGATATTACAGAAAAGCATAACGGATTGTATAGTGCAAGCGCAGTTGGCGAAGTAAATGTGGTGGCCAAAATGAAAGAAACAAATGCCGTAATCGGTGGTGAAGGAAATGGAGGTATTATCTACCCTGAAAGTCATTACGGAAGAGATGCCTTAATTGGTATAGCCTTGTTTTTAACACATTTGGCAAAATCTAAAAAGTTATGCAGTATCTTGCGCAACGGATACCCCGACTATTTTATAGCCAAAAAGAAAATAGAACTCACACCT
>RDYC01000279.1 GCA_004293295.1 Bacteroidota bacterium | reverse complement strand
AGTAGTTGCTGGTTATTAATCCATAGGCATTTGTTTACGCTGGAGGTATGGCCATCATGTTTAATTTTGTCAATCACCTTAAGCAGTTGCATATTTTCTGTTAACCAAATTTTAACCGTTTTATCCATACTAACGGTAGCAAACAAGTTGCCATCCGGATTAAAAGCAATATGGTTAATGTGCAAGTTATGAGCCGGAATATTCACTTCCATGTGGTATAAATCATTGATATGCCAGCTTCGCAACATCACATCTCTACCACCACTTAATAGGTCTTTCCCATTTGGGGTGTAAGCAATAGAAAATACAGAATTGGTATGCGCTTTAAAGGCATGTGTAAGTTCAAATGTGTTTGAATTAAAAATGCGGATAAAATGGTCACTGTATCCCGCGGCAAAATGAAGTCCGTCTTTACTTACAGATAAACACCGTGCACTTTTGGTGCTGTGATTTAAACGGTGCTTTAGGGATAAATCGTCCATGTTCCATAAATTAACCAGGCCATCCCCTCCACTAGTTATTAATAGCCCATTGTGCAAGCAGATGTCATAAACACCATTGGTATGCGCTTCAATGTTTCTAATTTCTTTTCGGGTTACCAAATCAATTACATGCAAATTACCACTAGCAGTGCCACAAAAAAGCCTACTTGTTTCTTGATGAAGCAGCAAGGAATATACCGGCCTGTTTACTTTTACCAGCAACTGCCCGTCCTGTTGCTGTTTAAGATTCCAAAGTACCACAAAGCCGTCATTTCCACCGCTATATACCTCATGCTCCCCAATGCCTAAGCATAAGGAATAAATTGGGCCGTTGTGTCCGGTAAAATGTGCTATTTTTGAAACATTCATTAAAGGCATGGCAATAGTTAAAACATTAACACCGCACGAAAATACCTTTTTATTGGTTTGGAAAATTACCGAAGATGCAGAAACATTAAAAAAGCTGGTTCATCGGGTAAATGATACACATAGCGCAAATGCCCAAAAACATTTGCACTGGTTTGCCAGTCGCGCAGCTTTGGCTGTTCACTTTGGTGGAAACACCATGTTGGAGATTGCTAAGGATCAATTCAATAAACCGTCTTTAAAGGTTGGGGAGCAAGCCTATCATTTATCAATAACCCATAGCAATAACTATGCGGCAGTGTTATTTAGTAAAACATATTTAGTGGCTTTAGACATTGAAAAAGTGGATAATCGCATTGGAAGGGTGTCGCATAAATTTATGAATGCGGCTGAGTTAGAAATGTTAGCCGGTGAATTAAACCCCGTAAATGCCCAAACCTTAATTTGGAGTGGGAAAGAAACCTTATACAAATATTACGGGCAAAAGGAATTGGATTTTAAACAACACATGACCATATTCACCAACAAACAGTATCCATCAGCCAATCCGGTTAAAATCAGGGGATGTTTGCATAAGTTTTCTCCTGCTTTTTACGACATCATGGTAGATTTAATTGATGAAGACTTTATTCTTACCTACATTGTTGATTCAAGAAATAATTTAAGCTGAAATAATTTATTTTTTAGATTAATCTAAAAAACTATTTTTGCCAGCAAAATATGAAAAGCAAATTTTATTGGCTGTTCCTTATATTTACCTTAATCGTACCAATTTGTTATGCGCAGGAAGCCGGCATTAGCGGAAGAATTATGCATGGTAATGAACCATTAGGCTTTAGCAACATTGGAATAGTGGGCACAACGTTGGGGGCTATATCAAACGACTCCGGATATTTTTATTTTACAAAATTAGAGGCCGGAACTTACACCTTATTAGTACAGGCAATCGGATTTGAAAAATTATACCGCAAAGTACAAGTTAAGGCGGGACAAATTTTTAAAGTTAATATTCAATTGGAGCCCATACCAAACACCTTAAATGAAGTAACGGTTACCGGAACAATGAAAGAGGCTACCAAACTAAATACCCCAGTAGCTATTGAGGTTTATTCACCTAAATTTTTCCAGAAAAATGTTTCCAATAATTTGTTTGATGCCTTAAGCATGGTAAATGGGGTACAACCCACAATGAATTGTAATGTTTGTAATACAGGCGATATTCACATCAATGGAATGGAAGGTCCGTATACATTAATTTTAATAGATGGCATGCCTATTGTAAGTGCGTTAAGCACCGTATACGGAATGATGGGTATTCCCAACAGTATGGTGGATAGGGTGGAGGTGATTAAAGGTCCGGCAAGTACCCTTTACGGCAGTGAAGCCGTGGCCGGAATCATTAATGTAATCACTAAGAACCCTTCCAAAGCACCAAAGGTTTCTTTTGACGTTTTCGGAACATCTTATCAAGAGTTTAACACTGATGTTTCTTTTAAATGGAAAATGAAAAATACTGATGCCTTATTCAGTGCCAATTACTTTAACTTAAACAAACCATGGGATAAAAATAATGATGGATTTACTGATGTAACATTACAAAACAGGATTTCCTTGTTTAACAAATATCGGTTTAGCTTAAAAAATAATACCCAAGCAAATATTGCGATTCGGTATTTTTATGAAGACCGTTGGGGCGGGCAAACAAATTGGAACAACGCCTATCGGGGTGGCGATAGCATTTATGGCGAGAGTATTTATACCAGTAGAATGGAGGCTATCGGCAATTATCAGTTTCCTGCAATACCCAAACTTAAACTGATGTACAGCTACAATTTGCACCAGCAAAACTCGTATTACGGTACCACATTTTATTTAGCTAAACAACACGTTGGATTTGGGCAATTGGTTTATAATAAAAAGTATGGTGCTAGGCATGATGTGCTTGGTGGCTTGGCTTTAAGATATACTTATTATGATGATAATTCACCGGCAACAGCCGATTTATTATTGAATAATAAACCTGCAATGAATTATTTGCCCGGCTTGTTTTTGCAAGATGAAATTAGTATCCATTCAACCCAAACCATATTGCTTGGGTTGAGGTATGACTATTTTAAAGACCACGGTTCTATTGTGTCGCCAAGGGTAAACTTTAAATGGCAGCCCAATCGTTACCAAACCATAAGGCTAAGCGGAGGTAATGGATTTAGGGTGGTTAACCTCTTTACGGAAGACCATGCGGCATTAAGCGGAGCCAGGCAGGTAGTTATCAAAGAGGAATTAAAACCTGAACAAAGTTGGAACACCAATTTGAATTATACGCGGTTTATTTCCTTTAAAAAAGGCTTTGTTAATTTAGATGCAACAGCCTTTTACACCTATTTCACCAACAGAATAATAGCGGATTATGATACAGACCCCAACCAAATCATTTATGATAATTTAAAAGGTTACGCCATTAGCCGGGGTATAAGCTTAAATGCTGAGATAAGCTTGGGCTCCGCATTTAAACTCAATGTCGGAAGTACCTTTATGCAGGTTTACCAAAAAGAAAAAGACTCCCTAAATCAACTTCAGAAAATCCAGCAAATACACGCGCCAAACTATAGTGGAACCTTTCAGCTAAGCTACACATTTGCCCGATTTAATTTAACCATAGATTATACCGGACAGGTATATGGCCCTATGCGGCTTCCTGTTTTGGTTAATGATTTCAGACCGGAATACAGCCCTTGGTTTACGTTACAGAATATACAAGTAACTAAAAGAATAAATCAGAACTGGCAGGTGTATGGCGGAGTTAAAAACTTGTTTAATTTTACACCGGATAACCCAATCATGCGCCCCTTTGATCCCTTTGATAAACGCATTCAGGAAAATAATCCCAATGGTTATACTTTCGATCCAAGCTACAATTATGCTCCGATTCAAGGAGTTCGGCTGCTGTTAGGGGTAAGGTTCACACTGTTTTAAAGTAACATCAAATAAAACAAGTATTTTTGTGTAATGAATAAATATGTACTCCAATTACTATTTATCATTGCCTTCCTTAATGCAATGGCACAATATGATAGCAACTATGTAAAAACATACTATAATGATTTGTGCATTACCTCCTTTGAGGAAATTGAAAGCTATGAGTTAAATATTTATGATAAAGAAAATACCAGCAGTTCGCTCACTTATTCGTCTAACGCGCCCATTAGTTACGGTTTAGGATTAGATTACAAATGGCTTACATTAACTTACTCGAACGCCTTCGCTCAATTTCGTAAAGGACAGGTTGATGATAACTATACCACTGTAAGGTCTTTAGGTGTTGGTATTACCTCCCAACGATGCTGGTTTAGGGCATTTTACCAACGACTAAAAGAACTGAATTATGATGAGGTTGATGAAGAAAATGGTGATATTATTTATGGCAGGCGTAATGATATTAATGGCAATGTGTTATTAACTAGTTTTAATTATGTGTTTAACTATAAAAAATATTCGCATAATGCCACATTATGGCAGCTTGATCAGCAATTAAAAAGTGCGGGCACCTTTACCATGGGTTTAGCCACGGCTATTTATACCACAAGTGCAGATTCATCCTTGATACCATCATCGTTAAAAAGCGCATTTACTGCACAAGCGGATATACGCAATGCCATCACTCAAAATTTTGTTTTAACAGGTGGGTATTTGCATACGTTTGTTATCAAAAAATGTGGTTTTATTCATTTTAGTTTTATTCCGGGATTTTGTTTGCAAAAAACCAATGCCGATTTGGGTTCAGGTAAACAAACTTCTTCCGGCTTCCGTCCGGAGTTTTATGCCGAATCAAGAATAGCTATTGGATACAATGGGAAAAAGTTTTATGGAGGAATTAATTCTGTGAGTTATTTTTTTACCAATAACTCTTTGGATGCAGTTTTGGAGCATGACTACAATGTTTTACGGTTGTTTTTAGGCATGCGTGTGCCATGCAAGCTTAAATTACCATTTTCACGTCAATAAATAATAAAGCGACACTGTATTTAATGTGTATTATTGTGTCTTTAACAATCCTAATAGCTTAACATCATGTCCAAAAGAGAACCAGCCATGATTTTCATTTTTATTACATTATTAATTGATGTAATTGGCTTTGGAATCATTATTCCGGTTATTCCTAAATTGATAACGGAATTAACAGGCGGCACGCTGAGCGATGCCTCAGTATATGGAGGCTGGCTCATGTTTTCTTTTGCAACTATGCAGTTTTTGTTTTCGCCAATTTTTGGCGGATTGAGCGATAAATATGGCCGCAGGCCAGTATTACTATTATCGTTATTTGGTTTTGGGATTGATTATATGCTATTGGCATTATCGCCCAATATAGGTTGGTTGTTTGTAGGACGTATTTTTGCCGGTATTACCGGTGCCAGTTTTACCACAGCAACGGCATACATTGCCGATATCAGTACCCCTGATAAGAGGGCTCAAAATTTTGGAATGATTGGTGCTGCTTTTGGATTGGGGTTTATTATTGGCCCGGTGATAGGAGGATTGTTGGGGCAATTTGGATCACGCATTCCTTTTTATGCATCAGCGGTAATTACGCTGGTTAACTGGCTTTACGGATACTTTGTTTTGCCTGAATCGTTAAGTAAAGAGAATAGAAGACCTTTTGACTGGAAACGGGCCAATCCGGTAGGCTCATTAATGCAGCTCAAAAAGTACCCCATTATTTCCGGTTTGGTGATTTCATTGGTGTGTGTGTACATTGCTGCACACTCAGTGCAAAGCACCTGGAGTTATTTTACCATGGAGCAGTTTAAGTGGAGCGAAGGAATGGTTGGCTACTCGTTAGGTGTAGTTGGTATTTTGGTGGCTTTTGTTCAAGGTTTTTTAATAAGATTCACTACCCCAAAATTGGGTCCAAAAAACTCTGTATACATTGGCTTAGCATTGTACACTTTGGGGTTGATACTTTTTGCTTTTGCAAACCAAAGTTGGATGATGTTTGCCTTTTTAATACCCTATTGTTTAGGAGGAGTTGCGGGACCAGCCCTGCAAGGTATCATGAGCAATCAGGTGCCGGATAATGAGCAGGGAGAGTTACAAGGCGCATTAACCAGCTTAATTAGCATCACCTCCATTGTAGGCCCCCCTTTAATGACAAATTTATTCTCGTATTACACTGCTCCGGTGCAAGGTTTCTATTTCCCGGGTGCTCCATTTATGGCTGGGGCTATGTTTATGTTGATAAGCTTGCTTTTTGCCATGCGCACCCTTAAACGCACAGGTGTAAAGTAAGCTATTTAGCTCCGGAGTGTTGCCCCCAGTTCTTTTTCAAGTTGCTTAATAAGCTTATTCATTGTTCCTTCAATCTCATCATCCGTAAGTGTTTTTTCCGCATTTTGTAACACAAAACTAATGGCATAAGATTTTTTGCCTGATGCAATCTTGTCGCCTTCATAAACGTCAAACACATTAATGTCCTTGAGCAATTGTTGTTCTGTTTTGCGGGCTATTTTCTCAATCTCTGTAAAGGTGATTTTTTTATCAAGCACCAATGCCAAATCCCTGCGTACTGAAGGAAATGCCGATATTGGTTCCAGATTTGTTCGGCCGCTTAAACCGATGGCACAAAGGCTGTCCCAGTTAATTTCCGCATACCAAACATCCTCACTTAAGTCAAATAATTGACGTGTTGGTTGTGGCACGGCTCCAAAGGTTACCAGCAATTGTTGCTGAAACGAAATGGTGGTTTGGAATTTGAGTGAACCTTCTTCAATCAACGCTGTTTTGTATTTTTTTATTCCGGCTTTTTTCAGCAAGTTCTCAACTACAGTTTTTAAAGTGAAATAAGAAGTGGCTTTAGCCGGATTATGCCAGCTTTCGCCATGTTTTTTACCGGTTATAAAAACAGCAAGTACCTGTTGCTCTGCATAACCATGCTCGGCTTTGCGATAGGTTTTTCCAAATTCGTAAACCTGCATGTCGGTTGTTCTTCGGTTTCGGTTATATTGTAAAACCTCCAAGCCATTAAATAACAATGTTTGCCGCATCACATCCAAATCATTACTTAATGGATTGAGTAACTTTACGGCATGTTGTAAATCATTCTCGTGGTAATAGGCACTTTTAGTGATGCTATTGTTTAATATTTCGTTAAAACCATTATCCGTTAGGTAATCACTGATTTTATTGCGTAAAGCAAATTGGTTGTTTTCAATGCTGCTATTTATTGAAATATTTACACTGGACGGAATGGCAATGTTATTTAAGCCGTAAATGCGCAGCACTTCTTCAGCAATATCTGCCTCTCTGGTAACATCGGTGCGGTACAATGGAACTTCTAAAAGCAAATGTTCTGGTGTTTCGTCTATTACTGAAAAATCTAAAGCAAGAAGGATTTTTTTAATGGTTCTAAGTCCAATTTTTTGGCCTATCAGTTTGTTAAATTTCTTGATGTTAAAGTTAACGCGAGCCGGTTGTAAAATAGTAGGGTAAACATCCACCAATTTGCTGCTTACAAATCCACCACTTACTTCTAAAATCAACTCTACAGCACGGGTGAGTGCCTTTATCGTCATTTCAATATCTGTTCCACGCTCATAACGGAAACTGGCATCAGTATTCAAGCCATGCTTTTTAGCTGTTTTACGCACTGATGCAGCATCAAAAGTTGCACTCTCAATAAAAAGTGTGGTTGTTTCGGCAGAAATCCCGCTATGTAGTCCTCCAAATACTCCTGCAATGGCAACGGGTTTTTCAGCATCACATATCATGCACTCCTGTCCTGTTAAAATACGTTCAACCTTATCTAAAGTAGTAAATTTGGTGCCTTGTGCTGCTTTTTGTACAACAATCTCGTTTCCGGCTATTTTTGTGGCATCAAAGGCATGAAGCGGCTGTCCCAACTCATGCATTACATAGTTGGTAACATCTACAATATTATTAATGGGTGAAATGCCAATAACTTTAAGGCGGTTTTGAAGCCAGGCAGGTGAAGGTTTAACTTGAACACCGCTTATGCTGATTCCGCTGTAACGCAAGCAATCCGTATCTTTAATCGTAACCTTTAAGGGATTTTGATCAGATTTAGGCAACTGGTAATTGGATAAACGAATTTCGTTGTTGGTAACAGCCCTTAAATCTCTGGCTACTCCAAGGTGAGAAGCCGCATCGCCCCTGTTTGCCGTTAAACCGATCTCAATAAGAAAGTCGCTGTAGTTTTCAAAGTATTGGGTGGCTGGTGCTCCAATTTCAACCGTTTCAGGCAAAACCAAAATACCGTCATGGCTTTCCCCTAAACTTAATTCGTCTTCAGCGCAAATCATTCCTTCGCTCACCTCACCTCGTATTTTTGATTTTTTAATTTCAAAAGGTTCACCTTTTGATGGATGCACCGTACAACCAACAGTAGCAACCAGCACTTTTTGTCCTGCAGCAACATTGGGTGCTCCGCAAACAATATGCAATGGCTCATGATGCCCAATATCAACAGTGGTAATACTTAGTTTATCTGCATTAGGATGCTTTTCGCAGGTGAGTACCTTACCAACTGTAATGCCAATAAGTCCTCCTTTAATGGAGTGGTAAGGTTCAATATTTTCAACTTCCAATCCGGTGCCCGTAAGCAGTTCTCCGATTTTTTCCGGTGATAAATTGGTTTGTATGATGCTATTCAGCCAGTTGTAGGATATTTTCATGAATACAAGCGTCTTTTTTTAAGGTGTTTTACCTTGGTTTTTGGGCGAAAATAACAAAAAATCTAGC
>RDYC01000278.1 GCA_004293295.1 Bacteroidota bacterium | reverse complement strand
TCATAGGTCTTTATTATACAACATTATCAAAGGAGAAAGCATTTTACAAGAATGTAAAAAGCATTGCAGGGTTTAATCCAACTACCCTCAATTGTTATTTGCAGGCTCTTCGTCATCACTCTGCTTCAGCAACCATACATCAAAATGGCTCAAAGGATAGCAATGAGCGTTTGGAGTACTTGGGCGATAGTGTATTAAACACTGTTGTAGCCGAACTGTTATTTAACACATTTCCATATAAGAATGAAGGGTTTTTAACAGAGATGCGCAGCAAAATTGTTAGCAGGGAAAGCCTAAATGAACTTGCCATTAAAATTGGCCTTAGCCATTTTGTTTTGTATGATAAACGGGCAATTGGAATACATACTAAAAACAGCATATTTGGCAATGCATTAGAGGCGTTTATTGGTGCTGTTTTTTTAGATGGTGGTTTCGAGTTGGCAAAGCGATTTATTCTTAAAAAGCTGATTACCCATATTGACCTCGACACTTTGCAGCATACCGAAAAGAATTTTAAGGGCAGGTTAATTGAGTGGGGGCAAAAGGTAAACAATGCCGTTGCTTTTGAAACCAATGAAGACTCCAGTGGAAAGCAGCGAATATTTACGGTAAAAGCAATTGTTGAAGGAAATTTGGTAGGCACTGCTGAGCACGTTTCTAAGAAGAAGGCAGAACAATTGGCTGCACAAAAAGCTTGTGAAACGCTTGGTATAGCAGTGTAAGAAAAAAGGGGCTAGTGTGCCCCTGATTCTTCTTCCTCTTCTGGCACAATGCCTAACATGAGGTTTTTAATATCTTGCAATTCCTCTTTATTGTATTTATTGTCGTAATCACCAAGTAAATCAACTAAATATGATAGATTGGCGATTCCATCTTCTTCCTCAAGGTATAAAAAGGTGTAATCACCGTTTTCTTCAATATTTTCATAAGCCAAACGAATCATTTTCACATAGCCCGGTTCATTGCGGTTTGCTTTAAACCATTCACGCAAATCTTTTAATTGTTGAATAAGTGTTGCACTTAATCCTTCTTTGGCTAAAGTGGTCTTTATGGCTTCAATTTGTTGTTTCATTACTCAATATGCTTATGTTAGAAAGTACAAAACTACAATTTTTGGTTGGGTTTAAAAAGATTTACTTACATCAAGTAACAATTTACTCGCGAAGGATATTTATTCGATGTTCGCGCGCATTATTACAACCCGTTTAAACAGGAGTTACGATTAAACAGGCTTTGTTACCTTATCTGTTGTGTTAAAAAGCCTTAAACCCAATCCAGCGATTGGTAATTCGTGCCGTATAATGGGCAAAGTCATTTAAGCCTGCATCATACATGGCGTTGTTCAAGGAGTTTCCCTCTGTATCCAACACTTCTTTGGTAAAGTGAGATTCAAATATTTTGGCGGATACAATAGAGTCTAAATCAGTGAAACTGATAATTTTGTTGAGAATACTATGCAAGTGAAGGGCTGGTGCTTTACCACCTTTTCCGGTGGATACGCCAACTGTTGCAAATACTTTATTTTCAAATAAATGTTTAAAGCGTTTATCGCCAAAACGATGCAACCAATTGAGTATTTCAGGCGTGGTGCTCCAGTTGTATTCAGGAGTAATAATGATGATGCAGTTGGCAAGGTGCATGCTTTCAGTGAGTAATTGCTGAAAAGGAGTGAACTGTTCAGGGATAATATCTCCTTGATTAATCAGCGGAATATCATAAGCCCTGAAATCAACCAAAGAGGTTTGGTACCCTAATGACTCTAGTTTGTGGTTGATTGCTAACGCAACCCTGAATGTATTGTTCTCAGCCCTAGCTGAACCTGAAATGATGCAAAAGTTTAACATGACGTTTAATTAAGTAACAATTCATTCAGTAAAACGTTTGCCCTTTGTTAACATGCAATTTTATTCACACGGTTTTCGTGACGTCCGCCTTCAAAAGCGGTTTGAATAAAAGTGGTGGTAATTTGTTTGGCCAATTCCAATGAAATAAATCGAGCGGGTAAACATAACACGTTGGCATTGTTATGTTGCCTTGCCAATGCACCCAATTCATTTAACCAACATAAAGCGGCACGAATACCTTGGTGTTTATTAGCAGTTATGGCAACTCCATTGCCACTTCCGCAAATCAAAATGCCAAGTTCACAATCTTTCTTTTCAACAGCTAAGGCTACCGGATGGGCAAAGTCAGGATAATCAACTGATGCATCACTAAATGGACCGAAATCAGTCACTTCATGGCCAAGGCTTGTAAGTAGGGTAGAAATTTCTTGTTTGTAAGTAAACCCAGCGTGGTCACCGCCAATTGCTATTTTCATAAGTTTTATATTCTAGTATAGTATAAATTAAGTGGTTGGAATTTTTCTTTTACTTTCAACCCTTCTGGCCACCAGTATGCTTGTTTCAAACAACCCATATAGAGGGATGAACATTAAAATCATACTGGCAATATCAGGTGAAGGGGTAAGCAAACCGGCTAAAACCAAAATGACCACCACGGCATAACGCCTGTTTTTGCGCATCCATGTGCTGCCTAAAATACCAATTTTGGCCAGAAAATATACCAAAATGGGCATTTCAAATATTAATCCCGTGGCAAATGTGAGGGTTGAAATAAAAGACACGTAGGAGTCGAGGTTAATTTCATTACTTACGAGTTCACTTACTTTATATGAGCCTAAGAAATTAATAGACAATGGAGAAAGAAAAAAATAGCCGAATAAAATGCCAATAAAAAACAAAGAGGAGCTGTAAAACACCAACCCTTTTGCATATTTAATTTCTTTTGCGCTTAGGGCAGGTTTGATAAAACGCCACATCTCCCAAAGCAAGTAGGGGAATGCCAGTATTAATCCGGAAACAAACGCAACAAAAATATGCTCTGTAAATTGCCCGCTCATACTAATATTGGAAAGCTCAAACCCCATTTCTTTGATGCAGTATTCATCACTGTTGGTTACCAAATGAGATAAATCGCAGAGTAGGCCATAGGTCCAGAAATCAGTATGAATTGGTCCGAAAATGATCACGTCAAATAACAAGTATTTATTAAAGAAGGCAACTACCGATAGCACCAAAATAGCGATAACAGCTCTAACCACATGTCCTCTAAAGGCATCAATGTGGTCAAAGAAACTCATTTCTTTGGGGTCGTTAAACTCATCGTCAAGTTGATCAAGTGCCATAAACGGCTGCAAAAATAACAATAAACCAATATAAACGGGTAACAATAAAAGAGGCTGCTTTAATTCTAAAGCAGCCTCTTAAACTAAGAATAAACAGTTAATTAAAACCAATTAAGGTTACTCCAGCGGCAAATGTGCGAATATCAGGTGCTTTGCTGTTATTGAAATAGGGGGTTAATGCATAAGTTGCAAATAAGTTTACCTTATTAAAACCAACCCTTACGGTTGCGTCAACTTTAAAGGGGTTAATGTTAAAATCATCTTGAATACGGGTTTTTTGCGTATACCCGTTGGCTTTGGTTTCAGTAAATGTGCGGGCAGTAGCCATATACCTTATAATAAATCCGGTTGCCAAATGAAAACCTTTTTTACCTGAACTTTTGCTTCCGGGTGCAAACTTAATCAGGAGCGGTGCATTTAAATCAAACGTGTACAGTTTGTTTTTGCTTAGGGCTGAACCGGAAGTTGTGGTTCCAAGAGAATCAATTTTTGGGGTAAGGTACCTGTCGCCATCAAAATGGTAATTGCTCCATTGCATACCCAAACCGGTGGTGAGGGCAACTTTATTTTTGATAATCTGGGCATCAAGTTCAAACAAATTCAACCCAAAAAACCAAGAACGCCCAAGATTGGTGTTTAAATAATTGTATTGGGTATCATGCGAAAAGCTCATATTCTCGGTGGTAAGTGCATTTATTCCCCACTCAAAACCTTGGTAAACGGTTTTCATTTCTTTACGTGGTTTGGGTTGGCTTTTTTCTTTTTTGTCATCCTCCAGTATCAAAAATTTGTATTTACCAACGCTTACTTTGGTAGTGTCATTGCTCTTGTCATTATTATCATTGAATGTTTCATTATTGGTCAAGTCTTTAATTGACGATATCCCATCCATTGATAAGGATTTATTTGCTGGATTGCCGGAAAACTTAACGCTGCTGGCACCATCTGTTTTGGCGATGAGGTTGCTGGTAACAAATATATTTGCTGATGAAGCACCATCTGCATTGATGTTTGCTTGTGTGGCAATTAGCTTATCACCCGAAAGTTTTGAAGCCCCATCAGTTTCGGCTGATAAGAGTGTTACAGTACCACTGATGTATAAATTTGCAGCGCCATCTATATCAACGCGAAGGTTTTTAGCCGCAACCACTAACTCCGCTTTTGCAGCACCATCCATATCAATAACCAAGTCGTTTGATTTGATAGAATCCGTGCAACCTAATTTTGCTTGCCCATCAAGTTTAATTGAGCTGATTGATTTTGTATAAACTTTAATCACTTCCCCATTTTTTGTCCCATTGTTTATATAAAGAACCCCATTTCTAACCTCAGGCTGGTCAGTAAAAATCCCATCAGAGTAAATGGAGTTTCTGTCGGCTATAATTAATTCAACTTTGGCTCGGCCGTCTAAGTTAATTTTATCAAACTCGGGTAAAGGTTGGTTGTTTTGGGCTAACAAAACATTGGCAAGTAATATTGGCGCACCTATTAATATGGCCAACTTTAATTTAAATTGTTGCATAATTTTTTGATGTTTCGCTGTAATACGGATGAACCAAACAAAAAGTTACAACAGCATTAAATTTTTTTAGTGGTTACGTTCGAAACCAATTCCTGCAATTTCAAAGCGAGTTATTTTTCCCGAAACAGTATCTCTGCTAAAATATACATTAGCCCCACTTTTGTTAATGCCAGCAACTACATTTTCTGTTTTAAGGGCCTTGTTTACCTTATGTTTAATCCATTCCCCAATAGAAATAAACTCACTTTGTGGAGGGGAATTTGTTTCAATATTGGCAATGGCGGGTTTAAAGGTTGGTGAGGTAACTACGGGCAGATGATAGTTATTATTTGCAACAACCGGAGGAATAACCCATCGTTGTGGCAAAGCTACAGGTTGTGTAACAATTTTGGGTGCTTGGTAAATGGCTTCAGCATGATGTTTTTGGGCTACAATGGCGCGATTTAGACGCTTTGATACAGTAAGTTTAGGTTGCTTAGCCATGGTTTTAGGATGATGTTCAGCAACGGCTTCCTGACTTAGTGATGGTGTGCGGTTAGGGGCAATAGTTTTTTTTGCGGGCAATTCGCTAACAGCAACTGTTGAATGGAAAGGACGCCAAAAATAAAGACCTATGGTACTGAATAAAATTAAAACGGCTGCAATCCTCATGAGTGCAGGGTAATAGGCCATCAACACAAAACGTTTTAAGTTTCTTTTTCGCGGGTATTGTACCGATAAATCAGGTGTAAGTTTTGTTAATGCAAACAGTTTTTCAGCGGTATTTAGTTCCGGGTAAAGTGCTTTAGCCCGAGTCAGTTCATCTAGCTCACCTTTAGTTAAATCACCTTCCAGTTGGGCAATAAGCAGGTGTTCATTCCTTTCTTTTGTAGCATCAACATCCGGTTTTTTTAAACTGCCTTTATCTAAGGGGGCAATATTATCTTGAGCCAAATAAACAAATTCTAGGTTCTCACACTCGGCTTTTAAATCAGGGTTTTGTTCAAGAAACAACAATAATTCAGACACTTGAAGTGCATCTAAATTACCTTCATAGTAATCTACCAGATAAATCTCGTATGTATTTCTGTTAATGCTCATAATACCCTGTCCAAATCAACAATGTATGATTTTAAAAATACCCGGGCACGGTAAATGTAAACTTTTACTTGGCTCTCATTTAAACCGGTAATGCTTCCTATTTCCTCATAACTGTATCCTTCATAATCTCGCAACATAATTATGGTGCGTTGTATTTCAGGAAGTTTTTCAAGGGCCTTGTTTACCACTGTTTTTATATCAGAATAGGCGTTTGAGGTACTGTAATGCGGAGTGTTTTCCGGCTCAATGTCGGCTGTGATTTTATTTTTTCTAATGGCATCAATCATGGTGTGGTAAGCCATGGTAAACAGGTAGGTTTTCACCGTTTCATAATTTACCTCCGTAACTTTTACCCAAAGCTTTTCAAAAGTATCCTGCACAATATCACGCGCCATTTCTCCATTCCGCACATTTTTAACAATGAAACGGTAAACGCCATCGGCATATTGGTCAACGCAGGTGTTGTATTCAGCAGCGGTCATCAGGCTTAAGTGGCGGTAATACGTTTGTTGGTAATGGGAAGTTACAGAAGTTTTTTAGATATTACCTAATTAATTTATAATCAGGAAGATAAAATTAAAATAGTTAATGTAGCTAGGTGAGGTACACCCTTATTAACTGGGTATGATAAACAAGAGAAGTTATTGCTCCGTTTAATTGATTCCAGATTACAGGGATTACAAATGCGCGCTAATTATTGTGGCTATTACTCATGAATAAAAAGAGTAAAGTTGTTTTCATCAATAGGGGTTAATGTAATTTTGACCATTTGTCAATCAAATAATCAATTTTACCTTCGTTAACTACATTGTTTTGCTGAACATCGGCTATTCCTTGCTCAATTTTTTGAATAAAAACAATGCGTTCAATTACATCTTCCGTACTCAATTCATTGGGCATATTTTCTATTATTTGGTTTTTTAATAACATATCCAAAGATAAAAAATGGCTAAAAGAAAACAGCATTTTAAGGTAAAATGCTTATGCCAAAGCCTTTTCCAATGAAGTATTGTATACGTTAGCAAAATCGGTTGTTTGGCCAAAGTTTACCCCATCAATAACCATGTTGCTTTCGGTTACTGCGCCTAACTTTTCAAACGATACATTTAAGCTATTGAGCAGGGCTTCAACCTGAGCGGCATTACCTGGTTTAACAGAAACCACTATGCGGCTTTGGGCTTCACCAAACAAGAAAGCATCATTGCGTAAATCGGCATTGCTTTTTTTAATATCAATACCAAGGCTGCGCACCATGGCACTTTCTAATAAGTTAATGAATAAGCCCCCTTCGCTGCAATCGTGCGCTGATTGCACCAAATCAGCAGCAATAAGTTTGCTGGTGGCTTGTTGCACTTGGTACTCCTCTTCTAAATCAAATGCAGGTGCAGGAGAAAGTTGTACTTGGTGTTGCGATACCAAATATTGTGAAGAAGCAATATCGTTTTTAGAAGAACCAATGAGATAGATAAAATCACCTGCTGCTTTAAAATCTAAAGTCATGTGTTTTTTGCCACGGATTAAACCCACCATGCCAATAGTTGGTGTTGGAAACACGGCATCATTATCGCTGCTTTGGTTATAGAAACTTACGTTTCCACCGGTAACCGGAGTATCAAATTTGATACAAGCCTCACCCATTCCTTTTAAGGCATGCACAAATTGGTAATACACTTCTGTGTTGTAAGGGTTTCCAAAATTAAGGCAATTGGTAACCGCAGCAGGTTCTGCACCACTGCACACCAAATTACGTGCGGCTTCACTCACCGCAATCATACCACCAACATAGGGGTTGGCGTGTACAAAACGGCTGTTGCAATCGGTGGTCATGGCAATTGATTTGTCGGTGCCTTTAACTTTTACCACTCCCGCATCACTAGGTGCATTGGTGGTTTGGTTAATGGTGCCCACCATGCTATCGTACTGGTTATAAACCCAACGTTTGCTGGCAATGTTCGGGTGGGCTGCTAATTTTTTTGCAATAATTGCGGCTTGTGCCAAGTCGCAATCAGCAATGTTGTTGATGTTAAATTTTGCAATTTCCTGAAAGTATTTAGGCTCAGTATACTCACGGTGGTAAACAGGGGCACCTCCACCCAATACCAAACTTTCACCAGGAATATCGCCAACCAACTCTCCGTGCATGTAATATTGAACGCGTCCGGTATCTGTTACCTCACCAATTTGTGCATAGGTTAAATCCCACTTTTCAAAAATTTGTTCAAACTGTTGTTCAAAGCCTTTATTTACAACCACCAGCATACGCTCTTGTGATTCTGAAAGTAAAATTTCCCAATCTTTCATATCGGCTTGGCGCATGGGAACCTTATCAAGCCAAACTTTCATGCCTGTTCCGCTTTTGGCACTCATTTCGCTGGTAGAGCAGGTAATGCCAGCAGCACCCATGTCTTGCATGCCCACAACACCACCTGTTTCTATTAACTCCATGGTAGCTTCCAAAATCAATTTCTCCCAAAAAGGATCTCCAACTTGCACAGATGGCAAGTCCTTTGCAGAGTCTTCTGTAATATCTTTAGAGGCAAATGCAGCACCATGTATGCCATCTTTACCTGTTGATGAGCCATAAATATAAACGGCATTGCCTATGCCTTCAGCAATGGCACTAACAGTTTTACCCACTTTGGCAATACCCACACTCATGGCATTTACCAATGGGTTAATTTGGTAGCAGTCGTCAAAATACACTTCACCACCAACTGTTGGAATGCCAAATGCGTTGCCGTAGCTGCTAATGCCTTTAACCACACCACGTACTAACCATTTTGTTCTTTCGTTTTCGATGTTGCCAAAACGTAAACTATTTAATTGTGCAATTGGGCGTGCGCCCATGCTGAAAATATCTCGGTTAATGCCGCCAAC
>RDYC01000277.1 GCA_004293295.1 Bacteroidota bacterium | reverse complement strand
CTAATTATTGCTATGCTTTTCATTAGAAATAGTTTACAAAACCAAAATGAATTTTTGCCCTGTTAAAGCTTATCGGGTTATCAAATTGTTTACCAACGGCATAATACAACGAAAAAACACCGGCCCCTGTTTCGAAGTTTAACCCTGCACCAAAACCAAAGGGCATATCCGTTAAAACAGGTTTACGCATGGCATTTTCATACCAAGCACCATTCCAAAACAACAGTACATTACTATTTTGTTGGAGCAAGTAGCGTAATTCCATGTTTATTATTCCGTAAGAACTCGCAAATATAGCTTGTTCATCAAAACCTTTTAATGTAGTTAATCCACCAATTCTGAATAACTCATTTAAAAAAAGTGATTCTGACTGCACATGCCCGGCTTTTAACTCGGCTCGGGTTATCAGCCGCTTAGTTAATGGCACAAAAACGTCCCCTTTCAAGTGTAGCCTGTACTGAACTGTACTTAGCTGAATGGTATCATAAATACTTCGAGACTCTCCGTTATTTCTTTTAACCTTTATGGCATCTATGGTCGGGTTTCTAACTATCCGCCTTCTACCAATAGCTGCATTCAGTTCTATACTAAAACCCTTTCTTGGGTTTAGGTAATAATCGTAGCGGTTAATGCTTCCTCCTATCCCATAAGCCGAATTGTTTACATCATTGGCCAATGGAAGTGACTCGGTTAGTTTGATCAAATTGGTATCAACCCTTAAAAGGGTGGTTTGTTGCAAGCGGTAAAATACCTTGATATGGTCATTGCCAATAATGCGGTATTGCACGCTGAGGTCTTGTTTTACATCCAAAAAAGTGCTGTCAAACTTTAGGATACCCAATTCATATTCCACACCAACATTGCTTTTAAATATGTAAGGCCATAAAAAACGTGTATTCAAATCTTGCGATCCGCTTAAAAAACTTCTAAATGCCAGATCGAATGCTTTACCTGTTCCAAAGAGGTTCTGCAACTTTAAATTTGCCTCACCTGTAATGAGTAGTTTATTGCTGTTATTATCACTGGCTGGTGCAAATCCCAATACCCCATCCAAACGATTGCTTTTGCGATTGGCTAAATAAACTACCGGTTTGGCTGTTGTGGAAACAAAATAAACCAACGTAGGCTTGGTTAACTGCAGGTATGGTAATTGGCTCAGCCTACTATCGGCATTTTTAAGTAGTTGTTCGTTATAAACCCCTCCTTTCTTTATGCCTAAATACTTACTCACAAACCAACTCTTTATTTGCACATTTCCAATTACTTCAATGGTATCGAATTTGATTAAATCGCCCATATTTAGGTTCATTTGGGCACTCACCCCCTCACTATCGGCAAATATGCTATCCAAAGTAATTTCTGCAAAAGGATAGCCATTTTGTTCCAAGTAAGACAAGAGGAGGTTTGCTTTTTGCACATACTCCTCGTAGTTAAAGGATTTATTGTAGAATAAGTCGTCTCGCCAACCTGATGCCGTGGCTAACTCTTCGTTAAGGTTACCTCTTCGGAGTTTTATCCATTTGTAGGGTTTTCCTGGTAAAATGGTAACTGTGCATATGGTATCACGCCAAGCTATTTTCTGTATACTTGCCGTTAAATATGATTGTTGGCTTAATTGTTTAAGTATTCTTTTAATCTCACCGGGAATGGACGTGGTATCAATTTTCGAAATTTTAGTAGTGAAATTTTGATTAAACCATTTTGCCGAAACACTATCTGTTTCAAATTGCAACTGATATGTATTTTGGGCACGACCCAAATTAATTTGCAAGCTGCAAATGATTAAGAGTATTTTAAAATACCTTTGTAACACTTTCAAATAAACAATTTTAATTGGAAATAACGCAAAATATTGGCCGGACTATACATACATATTCCATTTTGTAAACAAGCTTGTAACTACTGCAATTTTCATTTTAGCACTTCTCTTGCTAATGTAAACGAGGTTATTAATGCCATTTGTACTGAAGTTACCTTGCGAAAAACGGAACTTACAGGAACGTTACAAAGTATTTATTTGGGTGGTGGAACCCCCAGCTTATTAGGTGAGGCAGATTTGATGAAAATTTTTGATACCATTTTTTCGTGTTTTGATATTGCCCCCAAAGCAGAAATTACACTGGAAGCTAACCCTGATGATGTTACACACGAAAAATTAAACTGGATTAAACAAACCCCGGTAAACAGGTTTAGCCTCGGGGTGCAAAGTTTTTTTAATGAGGATTTGGTTTGGATGAACCGCGCTCATCAAGCCTTAGAAGCAGAACGGGCTATTTTATTGATTCAAGATGCCGGATTTGAAAGAACCACCATTGACTTAATCTATGGCGGACCAACATTAAGCCATGAACGTTGGCAAAAAAATTTAGAGAAAGCCGTTGCCCTAGGCCTACACCATATTTCTGCTTATGCCTTAACAGTAGAACCCAAAACCCAATTGCATCATCAAATTGCTAAAGGTAAGGTTGCTTTTGTAAGGGATGAACATGTGGCTGAACAGTTTGACTTATTGGTTTCTTTTCTTGAATCTGCTGGTTTTGAACAATATGAAATCAGTAATTTTGCCAAAAATCAAGAGTATGCCACCCACAATACTGCTTATTGGTTAAATAAGCCGTATCTTGGTATCGGGCCTTCAGCACACAGTTTTGATGGACTGAGCCGAAGCTGGAATATTGCCAATAATCAGTTGTACCTAAAGGCCATTCAACGTAATCAACTGCCCTTGGAGACAGAACACCTTACAATTGAGAATCGCATTAACGAGTACATTATGACCGGTTTAAGAACCATTTGGGGCTGTAACTGGCAATTTATTGAAACACAGTTTGGTTCGGGCAAAAAGCGATTGCTTGAGCAAAAAATTATCCCTTTTATTCGCCAACAACACATTACTACAACCAAAGAATCGTTTAAACTGACCCGACAAGCGCGCATTTTGGCTGACGGCATTGCTAGTGAACTATTTTTTTAACCAGGGTTATTAAATTGTTGGTTACATTCATGTATAAAAGCCAACAAGTCTTCCCTGCCTTTCTTTTTAAGGGCTGATGTTTGAAAAATCAGCGGCAACTCCTCCCAATCTTCCAATAAGGCTGTTTTAAACTTTTGGATATTTTTTGCAGTATCTGATTGTTTGTTTTTATCGGTTTTGGTAAAAATGATGGCACATGGAATACCCCATTCTGCAAGGCTGTTAATAAAATCAATATCACTTCGCTGTGGGTCGATACGGCTATCAACAAGCACAAAAACCAACTGCAGCTGTTCGCGGTTTCTGATATATTCTTCCATTGATAACTCCCATTTACTGCGCAAGGTTTTACTCCTCCGGGCATATCCGTACCCCGGCAAATCAACTAAAAACCAATTTTTATTAATCAGGTAATGATTAATGGTAATTGTTTTACCCGGATTTGACGATGTTCTCGCCAATTCATTCCGGTTAACCAACATATTAATCAATGATGATTTACCAACATTACTTCGTCCGGTAAACACATACTCGGGTATCCTCAGTTGCGGACAACCTGCTAAATCTGAAGAACTTTTTATGAACTCAACTTGTTTAATTTCCATACTTTAATGCAACAAAGCTAACAACCTTAATGGAATACCTTATTTTTGCATGCAATTTTTTATATTTTGAAAGAAGTTAAGCCGTATCAAAACATCCAAAGTAGTAAGCGTGAGCAAGTTGAACAAATGTTTGACAGCATTGCGCCAAAGTATGATTTCCTCAACAGGTTTCTTTCTTTGGGCATTGACCAAATTTGGCGTAAAAAAGCAATTAATTCCCTAAAGGAGGTAAATCCTAAACAAATACTTGATGTGGCCACAGGCACGGCCGACTTGGCCATTGCTGCGCTCAAGTTAAATCCTGATTTGGTTACCGGTATTGATATTAGCAATGAGATGTTAAGAGTAGGGAGGAGAAAAATTGATGCCAAAAACCGTTCGAATAAAATAGTTTTAATACAGGGTGATTCCACCAATTTACCGTTTGAGGATAATAAATTTGATGCCATAACCGTTGCATTTGGTGTGCGTAACTTTGAATTTCTTCAACAAGGTATCAATCAAATGTACCGGGTAACTAAAAAAGGCGGTAAAATAGCTGTGCTTGAGTTTAGCAAACCTCAGCAAACGCCTTTTAAGCAGCTATATAACTTTTACTTTAAGTTTATTTTACCGGCTTGGGGTAGTTTAATCAGCAAAAATCAAACTGCTTATACCTATTTACCGGAGTCGGTTCAGCATTTTCCGGAGGGCGAAGCATTTGCAGCTTACTTAAAAAATGCAGGTTATCAAAATATCCATGTTTCACCATTAACTTTTGGCGTTTGCACACTTTACACTGGCATAAAATAACCATAGTTGTTGTGATCCTTTTAGGTGCACTTCACGCTTGGGCTCAACCAAATTTGGAGCAGTATGACAATAAGCGGCTGCATTTTGGATTTACAGTGCATACCAACGTGGGTAGGTTGCGCATTGATAGGCGTACAGAACGTTTCCCATTTGATACCTTAAAAAATGTTTCACAAACCTCTTTTCCGGGTATCGGCTTAGGTGCATTAACCAACCTTCACCTTGGTAATAACTGGGATATTAGGCTGATGTTTCCTGTAATTTCGTTTGTGCAACGTAATGTTGTTTATGAGTTTGAAAATGTGACACGTGAGGCCGAAATTGAAAGTGCTTATTGCGACTTATCCTTGTTGGTAAAGTTTAAGTCAGATCGTAGAAAAAATGTTCGGGTATATGTTATTGGGGGGGTTAGGGCGAGTTATGATTGGGCCAATACAGTGAATCAAGATCGCAGCATTATGAAACCTGTTGTTTCGTTAGTACCATTTACAACAGGATATGAAGCGGGATTCGGATTAGATGTTTATTTCCCTTATTTCAAATTTTCGCCTGAAATTAAGTTTTGCAATACATTTGGTAATGCACTGTTTCATGATGGCTATATTTATACCGAGTCGTTACGAGGTATTGCTCCACAATTGTTTCAGTTTTCATTACATTTTGAAGGTTAACTACACTAAGTAATCAATGATTTTTAATTTTTCGTTACAACAAAAAGACCCGAACACAAAAGCAAGGGCAGGTACAATTACAACTAGCAGGGGCGTAATTGAGACTCCCATTTTTATGCCGGTTGGTACGCAAGCCACTGTAAAAAATGTAACGCAAAATCAGTTGCGCCATGATATTGATGCGAAAATTATTTTAGCCAATACGTACCATGTGTATTTGCGTCCGGGGCTTGAAGTGCTCAACAAAGCCGGAGGTATTCATCGTTTTATGAATTGGGATAGGCCAATGCTTACTGATAGTGGAGGATTTCAAGTTTTTTCGCTAAACGATATCCGAAAAATAAGCGAAGAAGGCGTTGAGTTTAAATCGCACATTGATGGCAGTAAACATTTTTTTTCACCGGAAAGAGCAATTGATATTCAGCGCAATATTGGAGCAGATATTGTTATGGCATTTGACGAGTGTACGCCTTATCCGTGCCCTTATGATTATGCGTTAAAATCTATGCACCTTACACATCGCTGGTTAACCCGATGCATCAACCGATTTGATGAAACAACCGATTTATATGGAGCAGAGCAACAATTGTTTCCGATTGTACAAGGAAGCGTTTATAAAGATTTAAGGGTGCAATCTGCTGAGTTTGTGGCTAAACAAAACAGGGCAGGTAATGCTATCGGTGGATTAAGTGTTGGAGAGCCCGCTGAAGAAATGTATGCCATGACAGAGTTGGTGTGCGATATTTTACCTGCTGACAAACCAAGGTATTTAATGGGGGTTGGAACGCCTGAAAATATTTTGGAGTGTATTGCACTAGGGATTGATATGTTTGATTGTGTGATGCCAACCCGCAATGCCCGACATGGTTATTTATTTACTAAAAATGGCATCATTAACATCAAAAATAAAAAATGGCAATTTGATTATTCGCCCTTAGACGAAAGCTTAACTCCAGAGTATAGTAAGGCTTACTTAAGACATCTGATTCATACCGGAGAAAGCCTTGGGGCCCATATTGCCAGTAAACAAAATTTGATGTTTTACTTATGGTTAGTTAAAGAAGCCAGGGCACAAATCATTCAAGGAAATTTTATTTCTTGGAAAATGCAAGTCCTTAAACAAATCACACAAAGACTTTAAGTAGTTAATTTACATAACATTAAAATGATATTAACATAAAACTGTTTAAAGCTGATCCCTATATATTTGTGTGTAGTGATTTTAGTTTTAAAAAAATACGGTTATAAAAACTTGGTTAAACTCGCATTAACCACCATTGCGTTGTTTTTTGTATTCTCTAAAATTGATGTTTCTTCTTTTACCAAAAGTGTAGTCAACTCAAACATCTATGCTTTAATAGCGGCACTGATTGCTTTCAATGTTTCTAAAATTATTGCTGCTTTTAGGTTATTACGATTCTATGAACTTGCGGGTGTTCAGTTAAGCGCAATTAGTAATTTAACTTTTTACTATTTAGGTATGTTTTACAATCTTTTTTTACCCGGCTCTGTTGGAGGTGATGCTTATAAAGTGTACCTGCTTAAACAAAATCAACAGGAATTGTCGGTAAAAAAACTCATTAGCGCGTCACTGTTGGATAGGATCAGTGGCGTTTCGTTATTGTTTGTTATGGCTGCAGTTTTTTTAAGTCTCAGTTCATTTGATTTACCAATAGCTTATTTAGATATTTATTTATGGGGATTAGCCTTACTCATAATTCCCGGTTATTATCTGATTGTACAACTATTTTTCCCAACGTTTGTTTCCGGCTTTATGGTAACGGGCGTTTACTCTTTCTTTGTGCAAACCGGCCAAGTGATTTGTGCCATCTTTATTTTGATGGCATTGGGTGTTCATCTGCACTTTTGGGATTACCTTACCTTATTTATGTTATCGTCAGTGTTTGCTATTTTACCTTTAACCATTGGTGGTTTCGGGGCTCGGGAGTTGGTATTTTTATTTGGCAGCCGTTTTATGCAAGTGAATGAATCCGTTTCCGTGGCATTTACCGTTTCTTTTTTCCTCATAAGTGCATTATCATCATTAATGGGCCTACTTTTTATTCAGGGCATTGATAAGAAATTATTACTAAAACAGCAACATGAATCCTAATTATCCTATTCACAAATACTGCTTATGGTTTATGTTGTTGTTGCTTGGGCCAGCACTATTTTACAACCTTGGTTTAATTGGTATCATGGCTGACGAGCCAACTAGGGCAAACGTAGCTATGGAAATGATGTATTCCGGGAATTACTTGGTTTCGAAAATTACTGATGTGTACTATTACAAAAAACCTCCATTGTTTAATTGGGTGCTTGTAATATTATACCAAATTACAGGAAGCAAAAGCGAGTTTATAACCCGGCTTGCGGCTGTTATTCCGCTTCTTCTTTTTGCACTTCGTCTCTTTGTTATTGTTAGAAAACAATTGAATACCGAAGTGGCGCTGCTGGTGGCATTTATCTCTATTACCTACGGAAGAATGTTGTTTTATGACTCCATGTTAGGACATATTGATATACTTTATGCTTGGATTACCTTTGAATCGTTTTACTGGCTTTACATGGATTACCATAAGGGTAAAATTTTTCTTTTGTTCTTATCCTTTTACGCGTTTCATGCTGTTGGCTTTATGCTAAAAGGACTTACTTCATTAGCCTTTCCTGTACTCACCTTATTGGCCATGGGCTTTCACCAACGCCAGTTTAAGTGGTTATTTACCATTAAACATATAGCTGCTGCTGTAGTTGCCTTTACTCCTGTTTTCTTGTTCTTTTGGCTTTACAGTTTAGAAAATAGCATTTGGGGTTGGGTTGACCAACTTTGGGACCAATCACGGCAACGCACGGTACTGGATAAAACGCTATGGGAAAGTATTCAGCATTTATTTACATTCCCTCTTGACCAATTTATGCATTTGGCTCCTTGGTCGCTTTTAACAGTGTTTTTGTTTCGAAATCAAGCCATTAAAAAATTAAAACAGCAACCATTTTTGATGTACCTATTTTGGGTGCTGGTGCTCAACATACTCCCTTATTGGGCATCACCCGGATATTATCCGCGTTACCTGTTTATGCTATACCCCATCCTTTTTATTTTCTGGGGGGGTGCCTTTTGGGAAAGTTACAGCTCCAATTCCGCTGATTTTAAGTGGAGTAATTTAACATTTAAACTATTGACAATATTGATTATTCTTGGTTATGTAGGCTCTATAATCTATATGAAATTTAACTTGCTTGAGTGGCGTTTTTTTATTGTTTTATTGCTGCTGTTGGTTTGCGTTGTTGCACTTTACCTTGTCCAGCAGCAGGGCATTTGGTTATTTGTATCCCTTTTATTGGTTGTTCGAATTGGGTTTAACCTTTATGTATTGCCACACCGGGCTATTTTCGGAAATGCCAATATACAGAAGCAACAGGCTTTGGATGTGATCCAATCTGCTGCGGGCAAACCATTATATTTATTAACCCCGAATACCGGCATAAATCACAACTACATTTATTACTTTGAACGCGAGCGTGGGCAAACTTTAACCATAAAAACACTTGATACCAGCAGTTTATTTATCGTTCAACCTGACGAAATAAAGGGTATGAAATACCAAACCCTTAACACCTTTACCATTGATTATGAGGATTGGGTACTTCATTTGGTGAAGTT
>RDYC01000276.1 GCA_004293295.1 Bacteroidota bacterium | reverse complement strand
GCTTCAACGTTGTACACCTCATAACAACAACCTTATTGAAGGAATAATTACCACCATTGACACCCAGCGTGAAGTATTTCGCATCCACGATTTGGCGGCCTCTTTTGGTATTTCTGAGCGACAAATACACCGCCTGTTTCATAAGCACATTGGCATCTCTCCCAAAGCATATATTTCGCTCATCAGGTTTAGGCAGTTTGTACAATTATTAAACACTAAAAAACACAATGCCATAGAAGCTGCGTTGGAGTCCGGTTACTTTGACCAGTCACATTTAATCAAAGAATTTAAATCGTTTACCAACATTACTCCTCAGGCATTTATTGTGAAACAGCAGCAACAAACCGTGTCCGATTTTTACAATACAAGGCCCTGATTAAGGCCTATAATTGCGTTGTGATATACACAACCAGTAAAAAAAACAATACCATGAAAAAGCTTTTATTTTTGCTTCCGGCAATACGCAATCCATTTACCAAACACTGTTTATTGTGGATTTCGCTACTTGTTATTTCTCAAACAAGTTTTGCTCAGTACACTTGGAGTAAATTAAATTCAGCTCCTTACAATGGAGCAAAACAGGATGATATTTTTTTTATCAACAAAGATACGGGATGGTCAGTAAACGGCTCGGGATACATTTACCGCACCAACGATGGCGGCACAACATGGAGCACACAACTCCATAAACCCGGTACCTTTTTTAGATGCGTGGGCTTTGTAACTGACTCACTAGGTTTTGCAGGAAATATTGGCACCAATTATTTTCCCGGAGTAACAGATACTGTGTCTCTATACAGAACAAGCGATGGTGGTAACACCTGGCAACCAATTACCAACTATACCGGCCCAAGGGTAAAGGGATTGTGCGCAATCAGCATTGCCAAAACGCCTTATATTAACCGCGGAAATTTAGACCACGAGGTAACCATTTATGCAGCGGGCAGGGTTGGTAGTCCGGCATTTTTAATGAAGTCGACAGATAAAGGACAAACCTGGACTTCAAAAGACCTGAGCGCTTATTGCGCCATGATTACTGATGTGCATTTTTTTAATAAAGATACCGGCTTTGTGTTCGGGGGAACTTCAGGCGATATTTCTTCATCTAGCGCAAAGATACTTTACACCACCAATGGCGGTGAAACCTTTAGCGCTGTTTATACCTCAACCAGAACCTATGAAATGATTTGGAAGGCCAGCTTCCCATCCAGAAAAACAGGGTATGCAACCGTACTGAGTTACGACAATGGAAACCCCAATAGGTATGTGGCGAAAACAACGGATGGTGGTTTAACCTGGACAGAAGTACCCCTTACCAACTCGGGCAGAAAAGAATTTGGTGTTGGTTTTATTACTGACTCCATTGGATGGGTTGGAACAGATGCCACCGGCTATGAAACCACCGATGGTGGAACTACTTGGACCAATACCACTCTTGGGTCGTTTGCCAATAAAATCAGGCTAGTAAAAACTGCTAATGGTTTTGTAGCGTATGCCATAGGGTTAAACGTGTATAAACTTTCAAGCCTAACTTCAGGCATAGGTGAGCTAACAAAAAACAAATCACTGATTATTTATCCCAACCCCAATGCCGCTAAAGAACTGTTTATTGAGTTTGAAAACTTAAATGCAAACCAGGCAAAAATTGAGGTAATAGATTTGCAAGGCAAAGTAGCAACTCCGGCACTGGTAAAGATAGATGAAAAAACAACAAAGATAGACCTGTCTGGCTTTGCGGCAGGAACCTACACAGTTAAACTCTATGAAAACGGCAAAGTTTATACTGAAAAGTTAATCATTGGTGAAGTAAGACCTTAAACCAAATCTACAGTAAATGCAAAATGCTCTCCCATTGTAAGTGGTATTCTTATCACATCATTGGTTTGAAGTAGTTTAAGGAAAGACTCCGCTTTAAACAATCGGAGTTTTTGCTTAAATTTACCTTATGAAAAAAATTACGGAGCTTACAGAAGTAAAATGGCGAACTGTTTATACAAAAGATGCTTATGGAAACCGTGAAAGAGACTCAGAAGAATACACTGCAAAACGGCCTGTAAAAAGTATAGCTTATGGGCCAAGATTCGGCCATTTTATCATTGATCTTATTGCTTTTCAAATTGTAATTTATTTTACCGATTACTTACTGCTCATGCTTGTAAGCCTCCTTAGCCATAATATTCATGTATTGATAACGCTGGGTTTAATAAGCCGCATTGTTCTCCTGCTATTGTACCCTGCACTTTATGCCTTTTGTGAATACAAATGGCAAAAAACACCCGGAAAGTTTTTAACCAAAACCCTAGTGATAGATGAGTATGGCAATAAACCCGGTTTACGGACAATTGTATTAAGGTCGCTTATTAGGCTTGTACCTTTTGAACCTTTCTCGTGCTTGAGCGATACGTATAGCAGAGGTTGGCACGACAGGTGGTCGAATACATGGGTTGTTGATGAGGAGGAGTTGAATATGATTAGAATGCTGCAAGCTGAACAAAGTGAAAATGATTAACTTCATTAAACCTTCAATGGTCTATGCCATGTTATGCTTAATGATGAGGCGTTTTTCATTTACTTAATCCATAAAAAATGATTGCTATGAATAGGAGAACACTGCTATTTTTAATGGATTTACTCCTGTTTTTTTCTTGCGTTGAAAAACCAAAACCAAGTGCCGGTTTTACAGACCAAATGATTGATTTAGTCATAAAAGAGTCGAACAATGAAGGCATTGAGTTTACAAACCTTTATGACAAGCTTGTCTTTGAAATTGCAACAGATGAACTTGAAACAGTAAAACTTGCCGAAAAACTAAAAAGAAGAGGGTTTAGGCAAACAAATTGGGGACGAGGAAACCATGCACTTGGACCTAGATTGGTATCTGTAACACTGGTGAATGAAAATTGCCAGTGCGAAGTTGCCAAAATATACTATAGCACCCACCAAACCGATGTTTACCAAATTACCGAGAGAATAAGGTGTGAAATGGTAGCAAAGTAATAGGGTTAAGTGAGAAAACAAAACATCAAGTAAGCAATTCCAACTGATGAAAAACAGGAATAAGCGATTTGCCCCTTCTTAAAGATGATATTCAATTTGTAAGGCCTTTAACCTTAGGATAACTTTTTAACAACTAACACCTTTGTAGTAAATTGTTGCCAATTCTCTTTTAATCCTGTTATAAACCCCTAATTTTGCAGCCACAAAAAAAGGTTTAAACAATTCGAAAATGACAGAAGCTATCATTCCTTTACTTTCATTAATTGCCCTAGAAATTATTCTTGGCATTGACAACATTATTTTTATTTCCATTTTAGCAGACAAGCTGCCTGATAACCAAAAAAACAAACTGCGTTATTGGGGGTTAGGCTTAGCCATGGTAATGAGGTTATGTTTGCTGGCTTTTATTGCCTGGATTTTAAAATTGGATCAAACCTTGTTTAACTTGTTTGAAATAGACTTTTCGGGCAAAGGTTTGATTTTAATTATGGGGGGACTTTTCCTTATTTATAAAAGCACCAAAGAAATTTACCATAAAACAGAAACAACCGATGATGGAACACCTCACGTTCCGGCAAAAAGCAGCTTTGGCAGGTTGCTATTGGAAGTGATTTTATTAGACTTGGTCTTTTCCATAGATTCTATCATCACTGCTGTGGGTATGGTGCAAGAACTTTGGGTAATGTACACTGCTGTGGTGGTTACGGTAGGTATTATGCTGGTGGCTTCAAAACCCATTAGCGGGTTTATTAGACAACACCCCTCTTTTAAAATACTTGCTTTGTGCTTTTTAATGATGATTGGTGTATCGCTGATAGCTGAAGGTTTCCATTTTGCCATACCAAAAGGATACATTTACTTCTCGATGGCATTTGCCTTTTTGGTAGATGTGATACAAATGAAGACGGTTAAACACAAGTAAATAGAATTTACTTAACATTCTTTCTCGCTTTTAATTAACTTATGACAAACTACTCTATCCAATTTATTGAAACAGGCATTGTTATAGGTGTTTACATTATTGCCATTTTTGTTACTAAAACAGTTGTTAACAACACCTTAAAAAATGTTCATCTACAACGTGCCCGAAGAAAAATCATCATTAAAACCATTCACTTGCTGAATGCCGTTGGTGCACTTGTTTTAATTGCTGTGGTTTGGGGAGTAAAGCAGCATGAGATTGCACTATTTGCAAGTACCATTCTTACGGCCTTAGGTATCGCTTTTTTTGCCCAGTGGTCGTTGCTCTCAAATATTACCTCCAGCATTATTCTATTTTTTAACCACCCTTTAAAAATTGGAGACCGGATTAAAGTGCTGGATAAGGATTATCCATTTGAAGGAGAGGTTGTTGATTTGACCTATTTTTTTGTGCACTTGAAAACGGCTGAAGGAGAAACCATTACCATACCCAATTCACTCTTGCTTCAAAAGTCTATTTCAGTGCTTGCAAAAACGGAATCAGCAAAATAATCCATTATATGAAAAAGCTGACCTGCGCAATTTTTATGCTTACGTTTGCATTGCAAGCTACCTTTGCACAGCAAGCTGATTTAGGAAGTTGGAACATCATTCATGTTAACCAACATGTAAATGATAAATGGGCTGTTTTTGGTGAAGCCCAATTACGCTCTTTAAAGTTTTACAACCATTTTCACTACTACGAATACAAAGGCGGGATTCAATATAAAATATACCCCAATTTTAAGTTTACCTTAGGCGCAGGAAGTTACCAAACCTATAAAGAAGGTGGCGATTTTGTGCTTCCCAAAAATAACAATGAGTTCAGGTTGTGGCCTCAGTTTGTGCTTTCGCAACAAATAGGAAAAGTAAAGGTTGAACAACGTTACAGGGCAGAACTTCGCTTTACCAGTAATGGCTACAGAAACCGATTTCGTTACCGACTTGGCTTGTCGCTACCCTTCGGGAAAGAGAAAGCCGGCTATAAACCATTTCAGTTGAGTGCAAGCAACGAACTTTTTTTTACAGACAATGAGCCTTACTTTGAAAGAAACAGGGCTTTAATGTCGTTTAACTATAAACCATCAAAAATGGTAACTTTACAGTTGGGTTACCTCCACCAATTTGATTACAAAATAAACGATGAAACAGGCCGAGACTTTTTACAAATTGGGTTGTTTTTTGAGTTGTTTGCAAAAAGAACAAAAAACACGGAAAGTGATACTGACTTAAAAGACAATTAACAATTGATTCAATAAAAGTAACGTGGACTTATTTAATGATGAAATTGATGGTTCTACAAATTTATTGCCCAAAGATGGTATTGTAAATTACTATGGTAAAATACTGGCTCAATCAGAAGCCAATAATTACTACGAGTGCTTGCTGCAAACCATTGACTGGAAAAACGACCAAGCCATGATTTATGGAAAACTTCTGATTACTAAACGAAAGGTGGCCTGGTATGGCGATACTGATTTTGAATACACCTACTCTAATATTGTTAAGCGTGCTTTACCTTGGACACCTGAGTTATTGGCCTTAAAACAACTTGTAGAAGAAAAAACAAGTGAACAGTTTAACTCTTGCTTGATGAACTTATACCATACAGGCGATGAAGGCATGGCTTGGCACAGTGATGGGGAAAAAGAACTCAAAAAAAATGGAGCGATTGCATCATTAAGTTTAGGCGCAGAAAGAAAATTTGCCTTTAAACATAAAACCACCAACGAAACAATTTCCATCATACTTGAACACGGCAGCTTATTGGTAATGAAAGATACCACCCAAACCCATTGGCTGCACAGGCTTCCCCCAACCAAAAAAGTAACCCAACCAAGGGTAAATTTAACGTTTAGGATGATGAATGTTTAGAGAATTCTGCCTATAAACATTGCTGTCGCACGATTGTATCACGTGGCATAAACAACCAAACAAATACGGTTATGATTGTATTCAAAAACTCCACAAGAGGTGAGTAGCGTTTTTTAATAGGTTTAAAAATAATTTTTTAACTTGGTTCAACTAAATAGAAAACCAATCTCTGGAAACAGCAGTGATAGAAATCAAAAAAATGGAGATGCTAAAACCACGCGATACAATCGTGCAATCGGTTCGTGGCAGCGAGGGGGGTAATAGGCGAGACTTTTTAATTTAATAGTACTATTGTTTGGCATAAATATTGCCACACAGACAATAATTTGTAGCAAACAAGGTTAATTACAGCGTAAATCAATTACTAGTATCCTTTAACCATTAATTATTAAACATAACAAGATGAAACACCTCCAAATTTTAAATCTAGCAATAATAGGTTTGCTTATGCTATTGACTCCACAAACGGTGAAGTCTCAAACCAAGAAAGGGAACCTGCTTATTGAAGGAAATCTTGGAAATATAAGCCTATCTAGTAATAGAAATGACCGGGAAGGCGGTTTTGGTGGAAATAAATCGAAGAATTGGGGTTATAATATTTCACTATTCCCAAGGATAGGTTTATTTGTTACCGATGATTTGGTGGTCGGTTCAACAGTAGCAATGAGTCACCAATCAAACTGGTCTGCATCATATCGAAATGATGGCACGAAATCAAATGATGGGGTATTTAGTGCCGCGCGCATTGGGTATAGTCCGTTTATGAGATACTATTTTACCAAAAATGCAAAGAGTAGATTTTATGGGCAGTTAGGCATTGGTAGAAGTATAGATATATACAGAACTAATCAATCTACATCTTATGATGCGGCTGGTAATGTAACTTCTACTTTTAACAGTTCTTGGAAGTCACAATTTATTTCCGGAGAAGCATTAATTGGATTAAATCACTTTATAACTGAAAACCTTGCTTTTAATTCATCAATAGGTTTCGGGTATAATAAACAAACATTAACCATTAAATCGAGCTCAACCAGAGGTGAGGTAACCAATTCAAATCCAGAGAATAAAGAGATAACATTATCGGGTAATCTTAGCTGGAATGTTGGTTTTGTTCTCATTATTACCAGAAAAACGGTTAAATAATTTTAAAGAACACTATTGTTACCATCCTATGCGCCTGAAAAGCTTCCAAATGCTTTTGTTGGCTGTGGGCTTATTTCTTAATATTGTTTGCGCAAACTAAGCCCTTATCCGCACAGCTTGTTAAAAACAAAACTTAAGGTATTTGACGAGGAATCCTCGTTCACACGGATGAATAGATATTGAGGGGAAATTTTTATAATTTATTTAGTATCACTTCTATTTTCCCTCTGTCCAAAGTTTGATCTGAGGCATAGACAATTTGATTGTTAATGATTAAATAGTTTGTTTGGATCATTAATGTGTCATTGTTTTCAAAACCAAAAACTTCTTTTTTCAATTTTCTTAGCGCTTTCACTTCATTGTGTACCCTTTTTTTATCATCAACGTAAGTGTGATATCCAACAAGTTTACATCCCTTTTTTAATTCTCGAGCCAAGTTGCTGTGAGCAATTTCCGTAACCATAACATAGGAAATTTTGTCTCGATATTTTTCGTTCAGTTCTTTGTATGTCTCACAATCATAAATTTCAGCATCGGCACACAACCTGCTATAAACAAAATGAAGCCATACCGCCTTGTTTTGTTCTAAATGTCTTTTGAGTTTTTCACCATTAATCTCGAACATGATAGAATCACCAAGTGCCGGCTTGTGTGAAGATAGGTTGTTAGTTGATAAAACCAATCCATTGGTTTCGTCTTGGATATTAACCTTTTCAATTTGGCCTAACCCCTTGCAAGATGCCAAGCCCAGAATTGCCACACAAATTATTAGCTTCTTACAAAAAAACATCATTGAATAACTATTCTGCTGAGCTATTAATAATAGCTTCATGGTCTCCATCTTCATTGGTAATAAAGTCATATGTTCTTAAAGTATTTCTCCAGCGTGTGGTGCAAAATACCGCTACCGGTACTTTATTTGATAAACACCTTGATTGGTAAACCATACAATATTGTTCTTAAACGCAATTACATTACCATGATCAACCAAATAGACGTTCGGTAATCCATCTTTAGGCAAATAGGTAAAAGCTTTAGTGGTTAAATTAAAAACACAAGGTTTATGGTTGTTTATACCAAACATCAAATTGCTCGCTAGTAAACACCTTGGCTTAAACGTGCTGGTAACATTTAAAAAAGTAGTACCGTCTTTTGTTTGAAACAATCCGGAAACATTTTTGATATAAAATGCTTCATCATTGGCAAACACCTGATCAACCTGTCGCTTAAAAATATTGGTATCTCTCTCGTTAAAACTAGGATCTAAAAATTTTAATCCGTCATGGTAAGAATTATTGTACAACAAATAATTGCTTTTGGTGCAAGCAATTCTATAATATCCAGCTTCTATTACTTTTTGAACATAATGGAATTGCCCCTTGAACTCCTTTTTGGTAAATATAAGGGACTTCTTCATACGATCTGGAATCGTATCTTGATCACCTCTTAAAAAAAGTCGGATTGATTTTGTTAATACCTTATCTTCCTTATCATCAAGTAAAAATCCATAGCCTTTGTCAGAAACATCAAAGAAATCATTGAATTCAACAACGCCCTCACCTTGTATTTTTCCATTTTCCTCGTTAAAAGTGTTTTGAATGAGGTATTGACTTTTTCCATCTCCACCTCCTCTATTGGTAAAAAAAGGATTACTTAACCTTTTAGCTTGAAAAGAAGAAATTGAACTTTGATATAAGTTATGAACCGACACCAATCTAAATAGGCTATCAACAACA
>RDYC01000046.1 GCA_004293295.1 Bacteroidota bacterium | reverse complement strand
TATAGCCGATAGCGTGTTAAAACGCCCAAATACCCACCCCATAAAAAAGGCATCCTCATAACAAAAACGCCTTTTAAAATCATTAAAAAAACCTAACTCCCGCAACTCACACAACCATCTTCCATACTGCAACTTGCGCCATCGGTAGGTGTAGCTTCTACATCAATAGCTTCGGTGTGGGGTATTACAGGTACAATTTCTTCGCTGCCTTGTTTTTCTACCGTAAACTGTACGGCTTGGGTGGCGGCTTGCGAGCGTAGGTAATACATACCTGTTTTTAGGCCTTTTTTCCAGGCGTAAAAGTGCATAGTGGTTAGTTTTGAGGCTGTAGGGCTATCTACAAACAAGCATAAACATATTCTCCTAAGCCTCAATCCATCAGTTTTTTGCACTAAGCCATACCTTTGGGTGCAATGTTTTTTTAGTCTTTAAGTATTCTACAATTTGTTCGGGTGTTTTTCCTATTAATTCGTTACTAATTTTATCTCTTATGGTACGCAATTCTTCAAGAATTGATTTTTCGTTTTTAACTTCTTTAGTCTTCATATTCTAAAATTTCTCTTGGTGAACGTATGTCAAGCATTTTATGTCCATATTTAAAATTTACAGCATTATATCCTCTAATACGTAAATGATTTACAATATGTTTAAAATTCCAACTTACTAAAACATCTGCATAATTTAAAGTTGCAATTGCAATATGTATGCAGTCGGAATGACTGGTTTGACCCACTACTTTTTCGTCTATATATTTATCTGCAAGTTCAACGGCCTGCGTTGTAATATCAAACCATTCTACATTCTCTTGTTTTAATGAATTAGCTAAATCTCTTACTTTTTGTGGAGCGTTTTCAAGTTCAATATCTATAAGTCGTGAAACAAGTATTTTATATTCTCCTTTAAAAACTCTATCAAACAATACTTTAGTCCAAAGTTCAAATTCCGGTTCAAAGTAGCCTCCAAATACAGAAGTGTCTAAATAAATTCTTTCCATTATTTAAAGATACAAGTTTTTTAAACTCTAAACCATCTTAGCATAAATTAATCAAACTTACGTTTTCAAAGAATTTTGTTCCTCTAAAAAAACCCTAACTCCCGCAACTCACACAACCATCTTCCATACTGCAGCTTGCGCCATCGGTAGGTGTGGCTTCTACATCAATAGCTTCGGTGTGGGGTATTACAGGTACAATTTCTTCGCTGCCTTGTTTTTCTACCGTAAATTGTACGGCTTGGGTGGCGGCTTGCGAGCGTAAGTAATACATTCCTGTTTTTAGGCCTTTTTTCCAAGCGTAAAAGTGCATTGAAGTTAGTTTAGATGCCGTAGGACTATCAACAAACAGGTTTAACGATTGCGATTGGCAAATATAT
>RDYC01000275.1 GCA_004293295.1 Bacteroidota bacterium | reverse complement strand
AGGCATTATTAAAAAACTTATGGCTATAACACAACCCGGTTCCAACCATGTTTAAGTTTGGCCCAAACACCTCGCTTTTATCTTTAAAATACTCCAGCCTGGCAGCCAATGAATTTTTGGTATTTAGGTGATAAGCCACTATAACATTTGCTTGTTGCCAATAACCGTAATAATGCCTACTTCTTTCTATTTTTTGGGTACCAAGGTAAACGCATGATGTAATATCAATTTTTTTTCCTGATTTATAAATCAGGTAAATGTCAGAAAAAAAACGGTTACCGGATTTTCCATTCATTTCGTATGCTGAATCTAATCCAAAATAGGTATTCCAGTTAATCAATACTTTTTTTGAAGGCCTGTATTCTACCTGCGTTCCCAAAGATTTTCCACGGTTTGCGTCTTTAATTTGTTGCCACCCGTTTACCAAATATAAGTAGCCGCAAACTTTTGAGCTTATTGGTAACGTAAGTTTTAAGCCTGAAAGGTAATACGGTGCATATTCAGCAGCTAACGACCTGGTGTACATTAAATGATCTTTACTAATGGCACTCTCATTGGTATAAGGCGACCCGAGTACTCCAAAGTCTATCCATATTCCTCTTTTATTAAACAACTTAAATCCTGCATTCGCTTCTACAATGTTCTTTAAAGAGCCTTGTTCACCTGCATAATTTGCATTGATGTACGTACCTACGCCCGGCATAAATCTTGCTCGTATTCGGTCATTGTTATAGCGCAAATCAATAAAAGCCAGGTTAACATTGGCCTCGTTGTGCCTACCCATTGATACAAAATAGGGAACATCACTTGTTAAATTACCTGAACTGTATCCGTAATAAACATCTACATATCCCGCAATAGTAAGGTTATTAATATGCTCTCCATCGGTTGTATCTGCTAATCCGGTATTTGTTACCTGCGCTTGGATATTGAAACCAATAAAACAGACTAACATCAAACAAAAATTTTTCATATATGCGATTAACTTACCTACGAATAAGCGGTTTTATTTTAACACTTTAAAGCCTAAAATTTCTTGTCAAAATAATTTTGAAATAGTAAATAATAAATTTAGCTTGCTTTAGTTATGAATTTAACGCTCCACCAAAAAATCTAAAAACTTTCCGGCAACATCCTATGAACAATCTTCTGAATTCACTGAAAACTGTTTTCAGTTCGTACAAACTGCTTGTACCCCTTAGTTTAGTAATTGCATTAACCCTTTATTTTGCTATTAGCAAAGCTAACCATAAAAATTCCGATCGCATTAACCCTGCATTCGCCAGTTATATATCCGCTTATACATCTGGTGCAATCTCTAAAACGGCAACCATCCGTGTTCAATTTGTTGGCAATTTTGGTGATTCTGCTAAAATAGGAAATGAAGCTAACGTATTTGACTTTGAGCCACACATTGAGGGAAAAACTACTTGGATTGATGCAACAACCATAGAGTTTAAACCTGATAAACCATTACCATCAGGAAAAAAATATGAGGCAGTTTTTAAACTCGGTAAAATTATTGATGTTGCCTCGGAACTTCAATTGTTTAACTTTAGCTTTCAAGTTATTACACAATCATTTGAGGTAACCCAACCAACTTTTGAATCTATTGACAACCAACAACTCATTTACCAAAGAATTACCGGTTCAATCATTACAGCTGATGTAGAAACGGATGAACGAATTGAACAATTGCTCAGTGCTACTTATTTAACAAAACCATGCAAAATAAGTTGGCAGCATGCCGCTGACCAACGCACTCATCGTTATTTGATAGATAGCATTGAACGCAAATCAATTGCATCTACCTTTTCGTTAAAGTGGGACGGAAGCATTCTTGATATAGACAATAAAGGAGAGCATATACTTAATATTCCGGCACTAGGTGATTTTAAAGTGCTAACGGTAACCATACAAAATGATGGGGAGCAATACATTGCCATACAATTCTCAGATCCAATCCTGGCTAATCAAGATTTAAGCGGTTTAATTACAATTGACGACCAGCTTATCACCCAACAAACAACTCCTGTAAACAATCAAATTGAATTGCGTTTTACCATCAACAATAATGAGGTGAAATGTTATCCCGGTGCCCATTTAACTGGAGCGCACTCCCTTTTTGTTCATCAAGGCATAAAAAACAGTTTAAATTACCCATTACCGGAAAGCATGCAACAGGAGCTTGATTTTGCACCAATGTTGCCTGCTGTTACTATGGTTGGTAAAGGTGTGATTATGCCCACCGGTAACCATATTATTGTTCCATTTGAAGCCATCAGTTTAAAAGCTGTTGATGTTACCATTACCAAGATATATGAAAATAATGTGGCACAATTTCTACAAGTAAACCAACTGGCCGAAAGCAACGAATTAAAAAGGGTGGGTAGGCCTATTCTTAGAAAAACCATCCGACTTGATGAAGATAAACTCTTGAATCTGAATAAATCAAATCGATTTGCTGTACAATTGGATAAATTGATTAAAACAGAACCGGGTGCTATTTATCATGTAAAATTTAGCTTTAAAAAAGAATATGCCGTTTACAAATGTGACGGCCAAGAACAAGAAAATTTGGATGATGGCATGCGTTCAACGGAAGAAGAAAATTGGGATAGCAATGATGAACCCCGCCAATCTAGTTTTTGGGATTATTCAGAAGACTACTACAGCGAAGACTATTCTTGGAATGAACGCGATAACCCTTGTCACAACTCTTATTACAACCCAAGCCGTTGGGTATCAAAAAATATATTGGCTTCTAACTTGGGTTTAATTGCAAAAAAAGGAACAGGGGGCGATTTTTTTGTTTCAGTTACTGATATTAAAACCACACAACCATTGTCAGGCGTGAGCGTTCAATTGTTTGATTTCCAACAACAGTTAATCACTTCTGTAATAACCAATAATGATGGGTGGGCTCGCTTCGCACCCAAAAACAAGCCATATTTATTGGTGGCCAAGCTTGGTAACCAACGTGGCTATTTACGTGTAGATGATGGTAGTTCTTTGTCATTAAGCCGATTTGATGTTTCAGGTGATGTGGTTCAAAAAGGAATTAAGGGCTTTATTTATGGTGAACGTGGAATTTGGCGGCCCGGTGACTCCCTTTATCTGACCTTTATTTTGGAGGATAAAACTAAAGCATTGCCTCCTTCACATCCGGTTTCCTTCGAACTTTATAATCCACAAGGAATACTTTACAAACGTATGGTGCAATCTCAATCTATTAATAACTTTTACAGTTTTCATACGGCAACTAACGAAGACGCGCCAACAGGTAACTGGCTTGTTAAGGTTAAAGTAGGAAGCGCTGAGTTCCAAAAAAACATCAAGATAGAAACCGTGATGCCTAATCGTTTAAAAATAGGGATAGATTTTAACACCTCATTACTGCAAGCCGGAAGCCAATTAAACAGCAAGTTAACCTCTAAATGGTTGCATGGTGCTACCGCTGATGGTTTAGATGCTACTGTTGAAGCTTCACTAACACCAACGCCAACAACATTTGCCAAATACAGTGAATTTATTTTTGATGACCCTACAAGAAGATTTAACGCAGATCCTGAGGTTATTTTTCAAGGTAAGTTAGATAATGAAGGCAATGCCCAAATAACCACATCACTTACTCCAAAGAATACATCAGCCGGAATGCTTAAGGCAAATTTTGTTACCAAGGTTTTTGAACCGGGTGGTAATTTTAGCATTGATCGGTTTTCTTTGCCTTTTTCACCTTATAAAAGTTACGTTGGTATAAGGCTTCCTAAAGGAGATAAGGAAAGAGGAATGTTGTTAACAGATACCAATCACTTGGTTCAAATTGCCACTGTATCACCCACAGGGGTTCCGGTTCATGGAGTGAAAAAAGTTAAAGTTATTCTTTATCAAATCAATTGGCGTTGGTGGTGGGATAAATCGGATGAGGATCTAAGCAATTTTTCTTCAACAGAAAACTACCGACAATTGCAAGAAGAAATAATTACCTGTGTTAATGGGAAAGGCAGTTGGAAACTTCGGGTAAACTACCCTGAATGGGGTAGATATTTACTCCGGGTTATTGATGAAGAAGGAGGTCACAGTACAGGTAAAATTGTTTACATTGATTGGCCAGGATGGGCAGGCAGGGCTCAAAAAGATAACCCGCAAGAATCAACCATGCTTACCTTTAACACCGATAAATCCACATATGCAGTTGGCGAATCAGTTACCTTGTTTATACCCAGTGGAACCCATCAAGGCAGGGCACTTGTTAGCATTGAATCAGGAACAAAAGTAATCGCTTCCTATTGGACTGAAACACAGAAAAATCAGACTAAATTTTCGTTTAAAGTAACTCCTAACATGTTGCCGAACGTTTATGTGCATGTTACTTTGCTGCAACCCCATAACCAAACTGTTAATGACTTGCCTATACGCATGTATGGTATGGTACCAATTATGGTTGAAGATAAACAAACGGTATTAACTCCACAGTTTACTTTACCTTCACAACTCAAACCTGAAGAACCGTTCGATGTAAAAGTATCAGAAGCCTCAGGGAAGCCAATGACATACACCTTGGCCATAGTTGATGAAGGATTGTTAGACTTAACAAGGTTTAAAACACCGAACCCTCACCCCCACTTTTATGCAAGAGAGGCTTTGGGAGTTAAAACTTGGGATATGTTTGATGATGTTATCGGTGCGTTTGGTATGCCAATGAATAGAATCTTAAGTATTGGTGGCGATGAAGGCATTAACCGTAAATCGCAGAGTACGAAAGCCAATCGATTTAAGCCGGTGGTTAAGTTTATTGGACCTTTTACGTTAGAAAAAGGGGGAAGCAAAACCCATAAAATAGTATTACCCCAATATGTTGGCTCTGTTCGGGTTATGGTGGTAGCGGGTGATAATGGTGCATATGGTTTTGCAGAAAAAGCAGTGCCTGTAAAAAAACCTTTAATGATTTTAGCTACACTTCCAAGGGTGCTAGGCCCTGGGGAACTACTTAAACTGCCTGTTACCGTTTTTGCTTTAGAAAAAAACATCAAAAATGTAACCATTCAAGTTCTTCCAAACCAATTGGTGCAAATACCAGGAAACGCCTCAAAAAACATTATCTTTAAAAAACCTGGCGATGAAGTGGTTGATTTTGAATTGAAAGTAAAGAGCTCCCTTGGCATAGCTAAACTAAAAATATTGGCTACATCAGGAGCGGAAAAAGCCATTTGCGAGGTGGAATTAGATGTGCGCAATCCCAATCCATTTGTTTCGAAAGTTTACGAATCAACTGTGAACAAAAGTAACAGTTGGAGTGTGAAGTTTACACCAGAGGGTATGAAAGGCACAAATACTGCAGTACTTGAAGTTTCCTCAATTCCTCCAATAAATTTAAACAAGCGTTTGGACTATTTAATTCATTATCCTTATGGATGCATAGAACAAACAACCTCTTCAGTGTTTCCACAGCTTGCCTTAAATCTACTACTAGACCTACCACAAAAGCAACGTTTGGCCGTTGAAAAAAATATCAAAGTTGGTATTCAACGCTTGCGCAGCTTCCAAACTGCTGATGGAGGATTAGCCTATTGGCCGGGCCAAGCGAATGCAGAAGAATGGGGAACTAATTATGCAGGCCATTTTATGGTAGAAGCACAAAATTTTGGCTACTCGCTTCCGGTTGGCTTTTTAACCAATTGGAAAAAGTTTCAGAAAAACAAGGCGTTAAGTTGGACAAGTTATACTCCCGGTTCTTCAGATTTTGTTCAAGCTTATCGTTTATATACCTTGGCTTTGGCAAAAGTACCGGAATTAGGAGCCATGAACCGACTAAAAGAGTTGGGGCCAAAACTATCCCATCAGGCTAAATGGCGTTTGGCTGCCGCATATGTGCTAGTAGGACAAAAAGAGGTTGCAGAACAACTGGTAAATAACTTGCCTACCTTGGTAAAAGATTACCAAGAACTGGGGCTCACTTTTGGTTCAGATGAACGAGATGCTGCTATGATAATGGAAACACTAGTACTGCTCGAAAACCCGGCAAAGGCTAATTTATTGCTTACCCAAGTCAGTAAAAAATTGGCTTCTGAGGAGTGGATGAGCACTCAGACTACCGCATATAGTTTAATTGCAATTGCCAAGTTAAGTGGTATACTTTCGGGAAACAAAGGCATGCAATTTAGTTATACCGTTTATGGCAAACAACAAACAATTCAATCAACCAAACGCATTTCTCAAATACCAATTGAAATTAATGGTAACCAATCGGGAACTCTAAATTTAACGAACAAAGGAGCACAAATGCTTTATGCTCGGATTATCTTAAAAGGGCAACCGGAAATTGGTAAATCTGTTGATGAAGAGCGCAACCTAAATATGGTAGTGAGCTATAAGGACATGCAAAACAATACAATAGACCCAACTCGAATTACTCAAGGTACTGACTTTAAAATGGAAGTAACGATAAGTAATCCGGGGTTAATGGGAAATTATTACCAGATGGCTTTGTCACAAATTTTCCCGTCAGGATGGGAAATTCACAATACCAGATTAGACAACCCGGGTAGTGAACAATCTTACTCAATCCCTACCTATCAAGACCTTAGAGACGATCGTGTTTATACTTATTTTGATTTGGGTACCAAACAAAAAGTAACCTTTGTAGTATTATTAAATGCCAGCTACCTCGGTCGTTATTATATGCCAATGGTATCGTGCGAGGCGATGTATAATAACAGAATTGCGGCTTCCAGAGGCGGAAAATGGGTTGAGGTGGTTCCTAAAAAACAAGTTCCTCGAATAGTAGCTAGTAAATGAAACTTTTAAACTTGATCTATTTGAGATGGAAAATAACCACCTCAATGCTTGGTGTAATTTTAGTTGCTTATTGGTTTTTTATTCCTCCTCCCCTTTTTAATAGCAACTATTCTTATGTGTTGTTGGATAAAAACAAACGTTTGTTGCAGGCGCGCATAGCAAATGATGGACAATGGCGGTTTCCAGCTAAGCTCACTGTACCCAAAAAATTTGAACAAGCTATTGTTTCATTTGAGGATAAACGGTTTTATAGACACCCAGGGGTTGATATATTGGCTTTGGGAAGGGCTATGTATGATAACATAAAAAGAAAAAAAGTGGTGAGTGGTGGTAGCACCATTACCATGCAAGTAATACGATTAAGCCGAAACAAACCAAGAAATATTTGGCAAAAAATATATGAAATACTATTGGCCATTCGGTTGGAGTGCCATTATAGCAAGGAAGAAATTTTAGGGATTTATGCCTCGCATGCACCTTTTGGTGGCAACGTTGTGGGGCTGGAAGCTGCATCATGGCGTTATTTCGGCAGAAGTTCAAATGAACTTTCTTGGTCAGAGGTTGCCATGCTGGCTGTACTACCCAATAACCCAACCATGATTAGGCCTGATAAAAACAGGAAAGCTCTATTAATCAAGCGCAATCGTTTATTATTGTTATTGCACCAAATTGGTGTTATCAATGCAGACACTTATAAGCTCTCATTACTGGAAAGCATTCCTGATAAACCCTTGCGTTTACCCGAATTTGCACCTCACCTGTTAAACAGCATCGCTTCCGGTAAATTCCCCTACAAGCACAATAACTCATTAATCGAAAGCACTGTTGATTTTAATATTCAAAACCAAACTGCTGCCATTTTAAAAAGACATCACCAACAGTTTGAAGCCAATGGTATTCACAACGCTGCTGCATTAATTATTGAAGTTGAAAGCGGAGAAGTGTTGGCATATCAAGGTAATATTTCAAACCCGAACAAACCAGATTACCACAGTTATGTGGATATTATTCCCTCACCCAGAAGCCCGGGGAGTACCCTTAAGCCCTTGCTGTTTGCAGCCATGTTACAGGATGGCCTTCTGCTTCCGAATACACTTGTGGCTGATATTCCAACCCAAGTTTCGGGATATTCGCCAGAAAATTTTGACTTAAATTATGATGGTGCCGTTCCTGCAAGTAAAGCATTGGCAAGGTCGCTTAATGTGCCGGCAGTGCGCATGTTGCAACAGTATCGTGTTGAACGTTTTTATGAATTACTACAAAAGCTAGGGATAACAACATTAACAAAACCCTCAGGGCACTACGGGCTTTCCTTAATTTTAGGAGGAGGAGAAAACTCCATGTGGGAATTGGGAGGGGTATACGCAAGCTTAGCGAGGTTATTGAATCATTACCCTCAATATAATGGGCATTATCATAAAAATGACCTACACATGCCTTTGTTTTTTAAAAGCCCTCCTATTAACGAAAGCCCCAATGCTTGGCTAAAATACCCCAATCACTTTTTATTAAACGCAGGGGCTATATACAGCACATTTGAAGCCATGAAAGAGGTTATGCGACCTGGAGAAGAGCAACTTTGGACACAATTTAACTCAGCACAACGTATTGCATGGAAAACAGGCACTAGTTTTGGTCTTAGAGATGGATGGGCTATTGGTATAACCCCAAAATATGTGGTTGTGGTTTGGGTAGGGAATGCTGACGGAGAAGGTAGGCCGGGACTCACCGGAATTAATTATGCAGCACCAGTTTTGTTTGAATTATTTAGGGCACTTCCAGCGAGTCAATGGTTTTCGAAACCACATGATGACTTACAACAAATTGAGGTATGCACACAAAGTGGCTACAGGGCCTCTACCATTTGCACTACTGGAAAATACAGGGTAAGTGATGCTTGTGAATCGCCTTCTTTGATGCAACATGTTAGTTGGTTTATACTACCTCCGGCCATGGAATGGTATTATAAAACACACCAAACCAATTACCTGTCACTACCTCCATGGAGAAAGGGATGTACAGAACCGGTAAGTGGAATTGCCATGGAAATGATTTATCCGAGAAAGTCGAACACAATTTACGTACCTATTGAAATTACCGGAGAAAAGGGCAAATGTGTGTTTGAAGCGGCTCATAGACAGCAAGGCATAAAAATATTTTGGCACTTAGACAATAATTATATTGGTGCTACTGTTGATTTTCATCAAATGGAGTTGAATCCACCGAAAGGGAAACACCGATTGGTTTTGGTAGATGAACAAGGCGAACGTTTGGAACAACTTTTTGAAATTACTGATAAATAATTCTCATTATTTCATTTTTAAGGATGCTTTGTGTATCAGCAATTAGTATAATTGCAAACAATACCTTACAGCTTTGTCAAACAACGTTCAACTATTTGATGTTATTATTACAGGTGCAGGCCCCGCAGGATCAACTTGTGCCATTGCACTGGAAAAAAGTGGTTTAAAAGTAGCTTTAATTGATAAAGACACTTTTCCCCGCGATAAAATTTGTGGAGATGCTGTAAGCTCGGTTACCAAGCGTGTGTTGAGACAAATTAACCCCAATCTAGAAACTCAACTATTAGACTTTGCTCCTAAAGTAAACATTACCCATGCAAAATTACATGGCCCTACGTTCAAAAATCTTGAAATTGAATTTAGTAAAGTAGGGCATTGTATAAAACGCATTGACTTTGATAATTGGCTGTTTAACCAGGCCAAACAAAACCAACATGCAACAATTTATCAGCAAACAAAAGTTAAACACATTGAAAGCAATACTAATAATGTTACGGTAACTTTAGATAATGGAAACAAACTTGAAGCAAAAGTAGTGGTAGGATGTGATGGAGCCCAAAGTATAGTGGCCAAAAAACTGGCCAAGTTTAAGGTTGATAGGAAACATTACAGTGGTGCAGTAAGACAATATTATAAAAACATCAAGGGTTTATCAGGCAACTCGCTGGAGGTTTATTTCTTAAAGGGTTATCTGCCCGGTTATTTCTGGATTTTCCCTTTAAGTAATAGTGAAGCCAATGTAGGATTTGGGATGCTAAGCGATACCATTGCCAAGCAAAAAATTGACTTAAAACAGAGTTTACATGATATC
>RDYC01000274.1 GCA_004293295.1 Bacteroidota bacterium | reverse complement strand
GATTAATAGGTTGTTTGCCGGTAATGCCCGTGTTTGCCCAAACAACTAATACCGCCAATGATACGATAATATTGTCGTTAAGCAGGGATAGCATTAATCGTGTTTTTTTTAAGAAGCAATGGCGCTTTTCGCCCAACGATTCGGCAGATATGGCCAAGCCGGATTATAATGACAACGGTTGGAAGTTGATTTATCCTGAAGATATTGATTCAAGTGAATTAAACGGCATCGGGTGGTTTAGGCTTTCATTTACCATTGATTCCTCTTGGTTAAATAAGCCCTTAGCTTTTTCATTAACCCAAAAGGGTGCATCCGAAATTTATTTGGATGGTAAAAAAATTAAAAGTTATGGCAAGATTAATGGAAAGGATAGCACCGAATCCTATAATCCACAAAGGACTCCTTTTGTGGTTACCATGAACTCAGTTGGTAAGCATGTATTGGCCATCAGGTATGCCAGGTTTCATTTTGAAGACGAATCCAATGATTTTGGGTTTAACCTGGAAGTAGGAATTGCAGATGAGGTTATTGTTAGTAGCAAATTAAATGATATAGTGACCACGATAACTTTAACCGTGTTGGCCATATTCTTTCTTTCGTTGGGTTTTCTTCATTTGTTGTTTTACCTCTTCTACAGGCAAAATGCATCTAACTTGTGGTTTAGTGTGTTTATGGCCGCTATTGCCGGAATCTGGTCTTCTATTATTGGCGTGGTTTATGTTAACGACCCTAATTTGGGCTATCGTTTTGCGGATGCCATTTTCATTTTCTCCAATATTGCCTGTGTAACGTTTCCCATTTTTATTCATGTGCTCTTTAATATCAAAAAGAAGATTTGGGTGATTATTCCTTTGGTGTTGTTTGCAGGAAGCGTCTTATCTTGGAGTACAACAATCTATGAAAATGATACTTTTATGGTTGTATTGGTGATTTATGCCTCAGTATACAGTTTAATCGGGTTGTTAAGGGCAATCATTAAAAAGGTAAAAGGAGCAATTTTTTTAGGTATCGGCTTTGGCTTTTTTCTTGTTTCATTAATTAGCATTACCGTTTTAGGTGCTGTTGCGGGTAGTATTGAAGTAAGTTCGGCAAACTCTACATTGGCTCAAGTGTTGGGTATTGTTATTCTGTTGGATATTGTGAGCATTCCCATTACCATGTCAGTTTACCAAGCGTGGATATTTGCCCGTTTAAACAAAGATTTAAGCGCACAGCTTCGGGCAGTAAAAGAACTATCAGACATCACCATTAAACAAGAACAGGAAAAAAAGCAAATACTCGAAAGTCAAAACGTGGCATTGGAGCGCATGGTTGAAGAGCGCACATCGCAGCTTTCTGCCGAAAAACTAAAATCAGATAATTTATTGTTGAACATTTTACCTGAAGAAGTAGCCAATGAACTGAAACAAGATGGACAATCAGCAGCCCGGCAGTACAATCACGTAACCGTATTGTTTACTGATTTTGTAAATTTTACCGGCCTCAGCGAGCAAATGAGCCCGAAAGAGTTGGTGGCTGAAATACACCGTAATTTTACCGCTTTTGATGCCATTATTGAAAAGTACGGACTGGAGAAAATTAAAACAATAGGGGACGCCTACCTGGCAGTATGTGGTATGCCAAACGAAACTACCGACCATGCCCAGCGTGTGGTAAAAGCCGCAATCGAAATCACCGATTACATGACACAAAATAATGGGAAATTTCAAATACGTATAGGCATTCACTCAGGCCCGGTAGTTGCCGGTATTGTTGGGGTGAAAAAATATGCTTACGATATTTGGGGCGATACCGTGAATACCGCAGCTAGAATGGAAAGCAATAGCGAAGAGGGAAAAATTAATATTAGCCAAGCTACTTATGAGCTGGTTAAGAACGAATTTACCTGCGAATACCGAGGTAAAATAAATGCCAAAAACAAAGGGGAAGTAGACATGTATTTTGTGAACGTTTAATTGATGTAGAAATATATTTCATTCATAAAATGAGTATTAAAAAAACATTAACGGTCTTGAATTTGATATTGCTTCTTTTAGGAGGGGCAACTTACTTTAATGCACTAGCACAAACGCCAAGGCCACAATTAAAGTTTGATAGCCTGGTTCTTGTAAATGAAAAATACATCAAACCCAATGTAACCAAATTAAAACTGCTCAATTTATTAGCAGATAGCTATAAAGATGTAAATCCAACAAAAGGAGTTGAAATAGCAGATGAAGCAATTACCCTTTCAAAAAAATTAAATAATCACTTAGAACAAGCTGCAGCATTGCATTATAAAGCAACTAACTTATCAGCTAGTGGTGATACAAAACAGGCATTGGTATTATTTGAACAAGCATTGGTTATAAATCGCAAGATTAACAACCAATATGGCGTTAGTGAAAATTTGCGCAAAATGGGTTCTTGTTATATTCTTTTCAATGATTTAAACAAAGCAAGAGTTTATTTCGACAGTTCATTGGCGATATGCAAAAAATACCAATTTAAAAAAGGTATTGCAGCCAACTTGCGATTTATCTCCCATGTTTACACTTTTTCCTTTGAGCCACATAAAGGATTGGAGTTAATGGAAAGTGCTTTAACAATAGACGAACAAATAGGTGATAAAGCAGCTATCGCAGAAGATTTTAAGCTCATCGGAGAAATTAATTATGATTTATCAGACTATACCAAAGCTCTTTGGTATTATCAAAAAGCACTCAAAATTTATATACAAATTGGCGACAAGCGCGGTATAGCGCAATGTTTTTTTAATATTGGTCAAGCTCATATGATTTTGTCCAACTACCCTAAGGCATTGGAAAATTGGCAAGAATCATTGGTTGTAAGCGAACAATTACTGGATAAGGAAAAAATGGCAATTAACTTAAATAGCATTGGCGAAATACACTTTAAGCTTGCTGATTATACCAAAGCATTAGAATGTATGCACAGGGCTTTGGATATTGCAAAGGGGTTGAGAAACAAAACGCATATGGCAAGCAGTATGGTTTCTATTGCAAATGTTTATAACGAGCAAGCCAATGACATTAAAGCGTTAGAATATTACCAAAAGGCATTTTCCATTTTTGAACAATTGCAGGTTAAAACAGCGGTGGCAATTATTGCCAATAACCTTGGCTCTATTTATCAAAATCTATCAGAAGCCAATTGCACTCAACTAGGCATATCTGTTGCAGATAAACCGAAATTAGCACTGAGTTATTATCATAGGGCATTAAGTGATAACGATGAAATGCGCAATATGAATGGCATGGCAACAAATTTGTGCAACATAGCTTTATTTTATATGAAGGTGGAAGATGACATGCTTAAAAGCATAAATGTAAACCCAGCGTATCGTTTTGATTCTGTTTTTGCATACGCAAATCGTGGATTACAAATCAGTAAAAAGTTTGGATTTATTGAGGTGGAATTAACCATTTTAAATAGTTTAAGTGAGGTATATGAAAAAAAGGGCAACTACGCTAAAGCTTATGAGGCATATAAAGAGTATATCACACTTCGTGATAGTGTAGAAGGCGCAGAGGTGAAAAATGCCATCACACAAAAAGAAATGCAGTTTGAGTTTGAGAAAAAGGAAGCGGTGCTGAAATATGAAAAACAACTCCGTGATGAGAAAATACTTGGACAAGAAAAGGAGCTCAATTTGCATCAACAGGCGTTAAGGCTTAGTAATAAGGAAAAAGAGTTGCAACGTTTGGCTTACTTGAAAGAACAGGCCGAGAAATTAAATGTGGTCAAACAAAAGAAATATGAAACCGCAATAAAGACCAAAGAAATTGACATGCTACAAAAACAAAACGAATTGGCAAAAATAAAGGCATCACGTAGTTTAGGAATTAATGTTGGGTTAGCGAGTGCATTATTGGGAATTTTATTTGTTACTTATGCATTTTATAACCAAAGCAAAAAGAAAGAGAAGCTAAATAATGCCTTACAAAATGAGAAACAAAAATCAGATGATTTATTGTTAAATATCCTTCCAGCCGAAGTGGCCGAGGAATTAAAGGAGAACGGCAAAGCCATGGCCAAACAGTATAATAATGTTACTGTATTGTTCACTGATTTTGTAAACTTCACAGGTATTAGCGAGCAAATGACACCAACTGAATTGGTTCAAGAAATACACCAAAATTTTACAGCCTTTGATACCATTATGGAAAAGCACGGATTGGAGAAAATTAAAACAATAGGTGATGCCTATTTGGCCGTTTGTGGTTTGCCTAACGAAACCCCAGACCATGCGCAACGAATGGTAAAAGCCGCAATCGAAATCAGGGATTATATGAAACAGAATAACGGTAAGTTTCAAATACGTATCGGCATTCACTCAGGCCCGGTGGTTGCCGGTATTGTTGGGGTGAAAAAATATGCTTACGATATTTGGGGTGATACCGTAAATACCGCAGCTAGAATGGAAAGCAATAGTGAAGAAGGAAAAATTAATGTTAGCGCAGCTACCTATGAATTAATCAAGCATGAGTTTAGCTGCACCTATCGTGGTAAAATTAATGCCAAAAACAAAGGGGAAGTAGACATGTATTTTATAGACCTAAAAGTGGATAACAATAACACGATTTAATCCAAGGTTGGTTAAGTGTTTAGCTCGGTGCCAATTTCTTGCTTTAAAGGAATGATTAAATAGCATTTCGGTAAAAGAAACAAGAGGTCTTTGCTGAAATAGGCAAAGTGTTTAATTGCTTTTTTTCGCAGTATAGTCTTCAAGTTCAGTTTCTATTAATGTAATTAACTGGGTAAAGTATACCTTAAGTTTTGTATTTACATTATCATAAATACACCAACAACTAGCGTCCGCGTGCATTTCACCGGAAAACTCTTTTCTAAATGTTCCAATGTCGGCAACAACTTGGTTGTTTCTGTCATAAATTTTTAAATCAGTTAGTTCAAAAATTACTTTCCCCTTTGTTGTTTCATTTGCGGTAGCAATTGCACCGATAAGCCCAAATGCCGAACCTACTAATGCCGCCATAGAGTATTCCTGCTTTCCATAAAAATAGGTTAAATTACCACGAACAGAGTAATCAGCACTGTCTTTGTTGTTAAGCACCACATTCTTAAAAGAGCCGGTTTTTATTAAGTGCTCTACCAACAAGTTCGAAATTTGTTTGTTTACCGGAGCTTTTTTGTAGTGTCGTTCTGCGTTAATACAAAATACTTGTTTGTTTTCGTCATACTCTTTATGTGTTCCAAAAAAAATGGCATTTTCAGAAGAGTCTTTTCGCTTATCCGAAAACTCTTCAATGTTCAGCACAATTGATGATAGTTTAGGCTCCTCGTTTAGTTGAATGTCGGTGGTTTTGTAAACAATTCTCTTGTTAAGTACACAACTTGAAAATAAAGTTAACAGTGCAATAATAATGGTTGCATTTTTCATTAAAAGTGAATAACAACCGGCTGCTTTAAGTGTTTAAAGTTGGTTTTTAAAATACAGATAATCAGAGTGATAATTTTTAAAGCATAAATGTTAAACCCTTAACCTACACAGGTAAATAAAATGAGGGTGGTATTCCTGCTATCATTGTTGGAGAGCCCGTGCTATTGCAACGCATACCTTAAACGCAGGTTCTGTTAAGCGCTTATTTCTCCCATGGCTAAGCTGTTACACTTGAGTAAAATTTCTTGGAGGTCAGCACCTGCCGAACGCAATGGGTCAATGGCTTTTACAAGGGTTGTCCTGATTTCATATAATTGGTCTCGGTTATATTTTTTTGAACCTTTCACCAAATCCAACTTCATCAAGGCTTGCTGCTGGTCTTCCTTTGGGTTAAACCAACCATTAAGCTCCGAGCATTGGTGGCAAACCCCGTTTTTGTTTACCAAGGCACATCGGTTATCAAAAATATCCGTCATGGTTTTTCTGCCATCTTGCAACAAGTATTTCACAATACCTGATGTCTTATCAAGAATAAGGCAGATTTCCGAAACTGAAAAATCGTACACATCTTTTAACATAATGGCAATTTGATTTTCAATGGGTAGGTTTTTTGAAATGCAGGTAAAGCAAGTGTCAATATGCTCTTTCATGTCGTACCTTGCATCGGTTGCCGTTTCATGCACTTTAACAATACTGTTTCGCAAATCGTTATTTTCCAGCACCAATTTTTTAGCCTGCTCACTCACATCGGGTGTCCAGCGTTTTTGCCGTTGTAAATAATTGTACGAAAGATGAGTTGCGATTTGAAAAACCCAAGTTTTCAAGGATGACTCTCCTTTAAAAGTGGCCAACTTTTCAAAAGCTTTTATAAAGGTATCATGCGTTAAATCTTCCGCATCATTCCTATTGGCTAAAAGTCGGTATAAATACGACTTGAGTTGGTGTTGAAAAGTAGCAAATAATGACTGAAAAGCATTGATATCACCACCCAAGGCATTTTTTAAGGTTTCTTGTTCGTTCATTTTCTAGTGATTTAACCAGTTAACAGCATCGGCAACTGAAGTAAAATTCTTGGTTTCAAATTTACCATTTTCAGCAGGAATGTCTTTCATCCATCCAATAAATTCAGGCTTAGTGATGTAAGCAAATTTTAACACCCCCAATTTGTAATATCTCGGATTTAGTTGTTCCTCTCTCCAAACCGGAAATTCAGCAGGTAATTGAAGGTGAAAGTTACAGGTGTCTACCAACAAATGCGTTGATTGATACTGCCAGGCAAAACCAGCAAAATTATGGCAAGCCGCTTGAAAATCTTCGTAGCTCATTTCTTTAGTTTTAGCAGTCCAATCAAAAAACAATACCTGTTGTTTTTCATTCAACAAACTAAAACGATAAAGCGAATTTTGGAATAATGTTATCATATTGTTTCATGTAAACCCAGTGCAAGAGCTGTTCACTTGCACAGGTAAGGGAAATTATTTTATTTTTATTACCGGAGGTGTTAACGAAGTCGGTCGTTTATTTGCACTACACATATCGTTGTCCTGTGGGCGATTGCCAAAGTAAAGCTTACCCTCTTTATCTAACGAAAGCAGGTCATAATCACCAGGGCATTCTTTCACTGATTTCCAACCGCTACATCCTTTTTCCGAAACGTCCTGCTCCTTATCAATGGTTAACTGGCAAGGTGCAAACCCAAACGCATTAATCAGGTTTTCATCAGATGTTTTTAAGGTTAACAGCTTCTTATCTTCATAAAAAACAGCGTGATAAGTATTGGCCAATATGGTTGATTTTTCTTCAATGTTGTAAGTTCCCCAAGTTCGAAATCTAAAAACCTGCATCTTCATTTCAGGGTCAAGCGAGAGGGTAAAGTCAAGCGTCCACTTACCTTTGTTAAACGTAAAAATTCTTTTTCCCCAAGCCTTTCCATAGTTGTATGGCGTGGGGTCGGCATAGGTACCTGATAGGTTTTCTAATTTGCTTTTTAGTTCCTTATCAGTGTTTGAGGTAAAAGCAAAAGTTAGGGCAGCCAATGTAATGGCGGCAATGTATAATATGGATTTTTTCATGATGATCAATGATTGGTGGTTAATACTACTTTTCCGGTGGTTTGTCTGGCCTCAATTTGGCGGTGAGCCTCGGCAGCATCTTGTAAAGCAAATATTTTTGGTGTTTCAATTTTTAGTTTGCCTTGCGCTATTAGCCCAATTACAGCTCCTAGTGCTTCTTGCCAAACTTGTGGTTTGGTGGTGATATAAAACGCTAAATTAAAACCCGATTGGCTCATGTTTTCATCCACAAAATATTCAGGATGAATATTGCCTTGTACACCACTTGCACAACCGTAAATAATCAAGTGGCCACCTTGTGCCAATGATTTTATGGTTTCATTATACACATCGCCACCAACCATTTCAAAAGCAACGTCAACACCTTTACCATTGTTGGCTTCTTTCACTTTTTCATTCCAGTTGGTTGTTGAATAATTAACTGTTGCATCTGCACCATTCGCTTTAGCTACGTTTAATTTTTCGTCAGAACTGCTTGCGGCTATCACTTTAGCGCCATTCAGTTTTGCCAATTGAACCAATAAAGAACCAACACCGCCTGCTGCGGCATTAATTAAAACAGTTTTGCCTGCAAGGTCTTTAGCTACTTGCGAAATCATTAATTGTGCGGTAGAGCCTTGTACAAAAATGGCCGTAGCAGTCTTAGCGTCCATATTTGGTGGCAAAGGCACACAATATTGTGCAATGGCACAAACATACTCCGCATAACCACCACCAAATGGAAGAATGGCCAAAACAGTTGTACCAATAGCATAAGGTTCTGTTACGCCTTCACCCACAGAAACAATTTTCCCAACTGCTTCTGAACCCAAAACATAAGGTAAAGGCGTGGGTTGAAAATATAGATTTCGTCTGCGTAAAGTGTCGGAATAGTTAACCCCGATTGCTTCAACTTTAATAATTACCTCACCAGCCTTGGGTTGAGGAATGATGGACTCAACGATTTTTAACTCGTCAGGTGAGCCAAATTGGTGGAGTTGCACCTGTTTCATTGTTTTTGTCATGTTACATTATTTTTTATGAATAATGATGTTGTGACAAATGAGCGGATGAAAACGGATGAAAACGGAATGTTTTTTTAAAATAGCCCTTGTAAATCAGGGTAATGTATTAAATGATATGCCCCAACAAAAGCACAATTGGTTTGTTGAGGCACATCAAATAACGCGGTTATTATTGTTGCTCGCAGGTTGCATGGTGGTATCAATTCACATTAAAACCACCTAATATAATGGTAAGGTGCCAATTCACCCATTTCGCCATGGGCAAGGCGTTGTTGCGTAATGGCCATTTGCTCGCGGGTTGTCGTCACAAATGGGCCGCCATACACTATGGGTTCATGCAACGGTTTTGCGGTGCAATACATAAACTCAAACCCCGCTTCACCTGCATGCACACTTACCTCGTTACCTTCTTGGCCAAAATTAACCAGTGTTTGTGCTTTCACCGTGGTGTTATTAATGGTTGAAGTTCCATTTAACCCATACACAAATGCCATTTCATCGGCAGGCAACAGGATTGATTGGTTGGGGTTGAGAAACACATGCAGGATGTTGACGGCTGTTACCAATTGATAAGGAGAATGTACTTGGTTAAACGTACCATGCACAATTCTAACAGTATAATCGGCAGTTTGCACTTCTTTTATTTCAGGCGAAAGGGCATGGATGGACTTTGGCGTTACCCACCGATCGGTTTCTTTGTGGTTTATCCAAATCTGAAAACCGTGTGTATCCACCCCCGTTTCTCGTGGAAACTCATCATGGAACATGCCTTTACCGGCTTGTGAAATATGAAGCCCTCCAGGTTCAATATAACTGAAATCGCCTAAACTATCCCGATTGATAAAACCTTGTTTGCTATCAGGAAGCATATAAGTCATCACGGAAATTCCCGCATGTGGGTGTGGGCCAAAAACAGGCTTGTCCATATGATACTCCGTAAAAACCAATATGGGTTCAATTGGATAGGCATGGGCCATGATATCAACCCCTTGTAAACCGGGGAATGCTTGCTTAAACCGCAGGTCAGATTTTTTAAGAATAGATTTTTTCATTTGCTTTTGTGTTGAAAGGGTGGGTGTTAAACCGGTCCATCTTAATGGTAACGTGAGCAGCAAAGATTTGAGGAAAGTTTTTCTTTGCATGTGGCCAAGTTAATTGCTGTTTAATAACCTGTTGCGTAATTCGGGAAAACGCACTACGGCAACAACCCAAACAATGGCCTCAATAACTGCCGGCCCAACAATAGGCTGACCATGTGTAAGGTGAGTAGCAATAGCTCCTCCCATGTAAGCGGCTAATAGGAGTGTTCCTAAAACTCCGGTTCGGGGTATGATAAAAAGCAAAACACATACCAGTTCAAGTATGGCAATCAGTTTAAAATTATCAGGTGTTAGCCCAATACCACTAGCCATTTCAATGGCTTCATTGCCGCCAATAAGTTTACTAATTGCACTACCGATAAAAATGAAGCCTACTAATCCGGCTAAGCTCCAATTGATGATGTTTGTTGTTTTTGTTGTCATGTTAATTGTATTTAAAGTTTAAAAATTTGAATAATGGAAACCAAACAAGATGACTGAAATCTCCTTAGGTTGTATGCCGCTAACTAGCGTTTCGTACCACAAATCGTAAGTGATGCTGAAATCCAGTTTGGGCGATATATTGAAATATGGCCTTAATGTTCCCCTATACCGTTGGTTGTTTTTGGGGTTGGTACTTAAAAAAGGTTGAATGGTGTAGGCAACACCAACATGGTATTGTTTAAAAAAGTGATTTCCTTTTATAAAAGGCATTAACCGAAAAATATCATAGTGCAATGCTTCAAAGTCAGATTGCTCGTACAAGCCGTATAACATCACTTGTAAAACCTGATTGCGTGATTTAAGTAAATGGCTTCCTACGCCCAATCCCGTTTGTAAACGGTGGTTCAATCGCCTGATGTTTGGGCTGTTTTCATAACCAACCAACACCGAAGGGAAAAGTTTACCCTGATACCAAAAGTGGCTTTTCAGCATCACAAACACATCATTTTCAAGGTTAGTTTTTGGGCGGTTATTCGGTTCTACGTATCCATACCGATAACTTAACGTAGGCTCCACACTCAACCAACGGTTGCGTATAACAAAGCTATTTTGCGTGTTAAAAATCAAACGGGTTACCAGGCTTTTGTCCAGTGTGCCATTTACACCTATTTTATATTGAAAAACCAAACTATCCGGTTGGTGGTCCGTTTCATGGGCAAACAAAACCTGGGTAGTAAAGCCAAGTAGATATATTATTAACAGTTGATGTATATATTGTTTATTACGCAACATTTTATTCAAATTTTTTAGCCTACGTTTTTAATAATTTTTTGGAACACCCCCATGGCTGTGGCCCGATCTTTTTCGCTCACATCCGCTAACGCATCTTCAATAGATTGTTGTGCACATTTGGCTGTTTCCTTTTTTAATTGTTTACCTAGGTCGGTGAGAAATATTTTAAACACACGCCTGTCATCGGGATCATCCTGCCTCATCACAATTCCTTCTCTTTCTAAAATATCAATAATGCGGGTAACATTGGCCCGATTTCTATTGGTACAAACCGCCAATTCACTTTGTTGTAAGCCATCTTTTCGCCACAGATGGGTGAGTACCCCAAATTGTTCAGGCGTAATGGGTAAATTCCGGCTTTTCATCAGCTTGGCCAAATGCCGAAACATGGCGGTATGTGCCATTCCTAAAGCTCGCCCAAATGATGTTTCAAACTGAAATGCTTCCATTTTAATTGTTAAATACGCAACAAACTTAAATGCTATTGTTTAATTATCCAAACTTTGGTGATTTTTTGTTGGTTAAAACAGTTGAGCTTTGATATTGCACGAAGGTATTTTGATAACAGGGAATAAACCAACTCAGTTAAGATGTGGGTTAGCCATGAACTGGCCAACCTAACTAAACACCGGCCCGGTAAGTAGGAGAGGTGTTGTGTTGAAATATTTATCCTGATTATTTCATAATAAATTGGTGGTAAACCAGTTTTCATTTTTATTAGGCAACATAAAAAGTCATTACCTTACTGTTAACCCATGCTGATATTTACCTAAAATTACTGAACACAAACATGAAACGCTCTTAAATTGCTGCTAAACACTTGCCTTTTTGCTTTAAAACAGGTTTTAATAGGTTTGATTGAAGTTATGCAACAGTTACGGCTGTTAGCTGTTATTTTTCCTTATCGCTGTTATTGAATACACCATGGGTATTTTGTTTTCCAAATGTTCTATTCTATATTTTTTGTGTTCAAATTCTACTGTCTTGTTAAAACAATCATAAGGTGAATAATCAAACTCGTTTAATGATGTTATTTCAAGCCCATTATCAATTAAACTATTCAGCACTTCGCTGATACCGTGATTCCAAGATACATCAGATATTACCAAATCAGCTGTTTTGTCAGCATAAGTTCCGCTATTCGTTTCTACAATTGCTCCAGAATTAAAATATCTATAACCGATTTTATCAAAGTTGTTGTCAAACATCCAAACAACAGGATGAAATTCTACAAACACCAATTGTCCGTTGGGTTTTAGAAACCTGGCAATA
>RDYC01000045.1 GCA_004293295.1 Bacteroidota bacterium | reverse complement strand
AACCAATTTTGGCAGCCCATTGCTCAAAAGCTCAAGGGCATCAAAAAGGTGTACCTGTCGCCCGATGGGGTTTATAACCAAATCTCTCTAAACACACTCCAAAATCCTGAAACTAAAAAATATGTCTTAGAAGAGGTAGAACTGCATGTGGTCAGTAACACCAAAGACATTCTAGCCTTTGGGAAAAACTCAAACCAAAATCTGAAAGCCGAATTGATGGGCTACCCCATCTATGACACCGAAAACTTGCAGCCCAAAAACCCCACTATGGAAACCGACACCACACGCTCTTTTGCTAATTTTCAGCAAGTGCCTTTACTGCTCGGTACCAAGCAAGAAGTAGAAAACATCTCTAAAATTCTCTTTGCAAAAAAATACAACATAGAAGCTCTTTTGGCCGAAAAAGCCACTGAAGAAAATATCAAAAATATTAAAAATCCTAAAATTTTACACCTGTCAACGCATGGATTTTTTATAAGTAAACATGAAAAAAATTCAAGAATCAGCCCCATGCTACGCTCTGGCTTGCTCCTAACTGGCGTTAGTGACTATTCCCGTGCCGAAACAAAACCCGATACAGAAGATGGCATTCTAACAGCCCTTGAGGCTGCAAACTTAGAACTAGACAGCACAGACCTAGTAGTGCTTTCTGCTTGTGAAACAGGCTTGGGAGATGTCAAGATAGGAGAAGGCGTATACGGATTGCAACGCGCTTTCCGAGTGGCGGGCGCAAAGAGCATCATCATGTCTCTCTGGAAAGTGGACGACGCAATTACACAAAAGCTCATGACTTCTTTCTATACCAAGTATGCCAAACATGGTCATGCCAGAAAAGCTTTCAAAGACGCTCAACTTGATATCAAAATGCAACATCCTGAGCCTTATTTCTGGGGTGCTTTTGTTATGAGTGGCCAGTAGTGCTTCGTTTTTGCAATTATATTAATATTGTTATCTTTTGTAATAATCTTGATACTTAAATAAGCTACTTCTATGAAAACGATTGTCCTATACTATATTTTTTGGATAGTAAGTTGCTCTCTCTACGCCCAAAGCTCATGGGAGCATCTTTGTAAACAAGCAGACTCTTTAAATAGTATCTCAGATTATAAGGGCGCACTTCTACTTTGTGAAAAAGCTATCTCAATTGTTGAAAAAGAGACTGGTAAAAATAATGAATCATACATTAAATGTCGCAACAGCCTAGGAAAAGCTATGACATTTGTGTACAAAAACGACCAAACAGAAGCTTTTCTGAAAGAAACCGAAGAGCTCGCAAAAAAGGTGGTAGGGAAAAAGCACCCTGCCTATGCAGCGTCCCTCAATATACTAGGAGGTTGGAACTACATAAAGCGAAACTACTCAGTATCGGAATCCTTTTT
>RDYC01000273.1 GCA_004293295.1 Bacteroidota bacterium | reverse complement strand
GCAGTGGCATTTATGGCTTCTAGCAATACGGTGGTACCATACATTTTTTCAATCATTCCTTTTGGTGCCATTCCTGGTCTAAAGCCCGGAATATTGGCGCGTTTTTGGAAATCTTTAAGTTTTTGGTCTATTTCTTTTGCGTAATCGGCATTTGAAATATTTACTGAAATGGTGCCGTTTAAGGCATCTTTTTTATCGAAAGTAACATTCATAATCTTTGAATAGTATGCGGTTAATTAAAAAAAAGACTGATGTTGAAGTCAGTCTTTTTCAAAATTTTCGGCAAATGAAACGGCCTGATACGTATTGGTATTAAAACATGTTGGTGTTTTAACCCGATCATTTGCCTGTTTAGTGCGCATGGAGGGACTCGAACCCCCACGCCTTTCGGCACCAGATCCTAAGTCTGGCACGGCTACCAATTACGCCACATGCGCTAAAAAGGACTGCAAATGTAAGAGATAAAATTTGATTGACAAATTTTTTTAAACAAGTCTTTGAAATGTGCCTTTTCGTGGACGTTTAAGCCATTGATTAGGGTGCTTTGTGCAAAGGTTCAGCGTAATTACTATGCGGCCAAAAGATTACATTTGTAGGTAGCACCAAATAAAGCCGATGCAGTTAAATACAGATACCGAAAAAGAAAATAAAGAAATTGTAAAAGCTTACAGAAATGTAATTAAGGCTTGCAAAAGAAACTTGGATAACCATGATAGAAGGCAAATCCGCAAAGCATTTGAAATGGCAGTGGATGCGCATAAAACCATGCGCAGAAAATCGGGGGAACCTTACATTTTGCATCCATTGGCGGTGGCCCAAATTTGTGCTGAGGAGATTGGTTTAGGGCCTACCTCTATTATTTGTGCTTTGTTACATGACGTGGTGGAGGATACGGATGTGAAGTTAGAGGTAATTACGCTAAATTTTGGCGAAAAGGTAGCCCGTATTATAGATGGTCTTACCAAAATATCCGGTGTTTTTGAGCAACAAGACAAATCCATACAAGCTGAAAATTTCAAGAAGTTATTGTTAACACTGAGCGATGATGTGCGGGTGATTTTAATAAAATTGGCTGATAGGTTGCACAATATGCGCACCTTGGATTCAATGAGTGCTAAGTCGCAACTTAAAATAGCTTCTGAAACCCAGTATGTTTATGCTCCATTGGCCCATCGTTTGGGGTTGTATGCTATTAAAACTGAATTAGAGGATTTGTCGACCAAATACCTAGAGCCGGAAAAATACAATTTTGTTAAAAACAAGTTACAGGAAACCAAAACACAAAGAAACCGATACATTAAACAGTTTATTGAGCCGTTAATTGAAGAGTTGGATGAAGAGGGTTTAAAGTACGAAATAAAGGGGCGTCCCAAATCCATCCACTCTATACTAAGTAAAATGAAAAAGCAGGACATTCCTTTTGAGGAGGTGTATGACTTGTTTGCCATTCGTGTAATCATTGATACGGAGTATGAAAATGAGAAGTCGGATTGCTGGAAGGTGTATTCTATTGTAACTAATAATTATCGCCCCAATCCGGATAGGTTACGCGATTGGGTGAGCACGCCCAAGGCCAATGGTTACGAAAGTTTGCACACCACGGTGATGGGCCCCAAAGGTAAGTGGGTGGAGGTGCAAGTACGTACCAGGCGGATGGATGAAATTGCGGAGAAGGGTTTTGCAGCGCATTGGAAGTATAAGGACAGCAGCCAGGCCAATAAACAAGAAGCAGGATTGGAAGAATGGTTGGCGCGTGTGCGGGAGATTTTGGAAAATGCGGACCAAAATGCGCTGGACTTTTTGGACGATTTTAAAATGAATTTTTTTGCCGAGGAGATTTTTGTGTTTACTCCAAAAGGGGAATTGCGCAAACTTCCGGCCAACGCAACTATATTGGATTTTGCTTTTGATGTGCATTCGCAATTGGGCGAAAAGTGTATTGGAGGGAAGGTTAACAATAAATTGGTACCATTAAACCAAATATTGGCCAATGGCGATCAGGTTGAAATCCTTACATCAACCAAACAAACACCTAAAGATGAGTGGTTAAATTTTGTAGTAACGGCCAAGGCAAAAAGTAAAATTAGGGATTGGCAAAAGCAGGTAAAACTTCGCGCATCGGCAATGGGTAAGGAAATATTGGAGCGAAAGTTTACGCAAGAGAAAGTGGCGTTTACCAGCGAAGCATTGCAGGATTTTATTCAATATTTTAAGCTGCCATCAGTAACTGAATTGTATGCACAAATAGCAGAGGAAAAAATTGATCGCACTAAAATACATGTAGTTGAAATTCTTCAGGCGGTAAAACAACAAAAGTTAGACCACCAACAGGAAGTTAAGCAACAAAAGGTGGCTAAAGCTGCCAGTAAAGGCAATGCCTCCGGGGCATCTAAAGATGGGGTAATTATAGGTGATGATACTGATTTACCATATTCATTCAGCAAATGTTGCAACCCTATACCCGGGGATGAGATTTTTGGTTTTATAACGGTTGGTGAAGGGGTTAAAATACACCGAACCAATTGCACCAATGCCATTAGTTTAATGAGTAATTATGGGTATCGTGTGATTAAAGCCAAGTGGGCAAGCCAGGTGTTTGAAAAGGCGAGGGCATTTACCACCCATATTAAGGTACAGGGGATAGATAGTGTAGGTATTGTAAGTATTATTACTGATATTATCAGTAAACAACTGCGTATTAATATGCACGCCATCCAAATTAGTTCTAACGCTGGCATGTTTGAGGGCAATATTCAGTTGGAAGTTTATGATACTGCTCAGTTGGAGGAGTTGATGAACAAGATTAAAGCAGCAAGCCCACTGATAAAAGTGAATAGGGAAGATTTGGTTTAAAAAATTGTAAGCATTACTGAATTAACTGCTAAATAAATGGTTGCTTATTGGGCAGGTTAGCGCAGCACCAAATTTTAATATTGATTTCTGAATGGCCTAAAATTTTATTTTTATTCCAAAATTTTGAGATTGGAAATTTTGCAATTCCAGAGGGGTTAATTTGTTGTTATGAAAATCAAGGTACTTTAAATTGCGCATTTCCTTAAGCTCAGTTGGGAATTTTTTAAACTTATTGTTGTTCAAATACAAACTTTCCAACTGATTTAAACGGTACATTTTTTTCGGAAGCTTATTTAAATGGTCATTCTCCAAATGCAATATCCTTAAGTGGGGTAATAAACTCAATACCTCAATATTCTCATCCAGGTTAAATCGCTTTTCTTCATTTAAAAAAAGTTCCTCTAGGTTGTATAACTCACTAAAGGATTTTGGAAGCACAATAAAATCATTGCCGCTTAAATCAAGTACTTTTAACTTTTTTAACGAGCCAATTTCACTAGGGATTTCTTTTAAATGGTCGTTTTTTAAACTCAAGAATTCCAAGTTGATAAACTTTGACCAAACATCATTAGGTACGAATATATTTTGGTTGCTTAAATCCAATCGGTAAACTTTCTCTGGGTTTTTTAAAGCTTCTTCGATTGAATGGTATTCTTTAATCATCTGCAAAGAATCGGTTTGGGCAATTCCCGATTGATGCAACATGGCTACAAGTGCAATAACTAAAATGGATTTTATTGGCATGGTGATTTAAGTAAATAGGTAATTGCAAATGTAATTTAAAAACTACCGTATAATTATTTTATTACAGAATGCTTAACCGCTAGTATTAATAACGTAACGCATAAACGGCTTATTTGTTTGGTGTTGTAATCCAGCCTGTTTTTATGTTTTAAAGGGTTGGATTTTAATCCAACCCTTTAAGGATTTATTTGGCCGAAGGAGCAAATGGAAGGGATGATTTATGCACAATAATGCGCAGTTTGCCATCCTTCCCTTTTTTAAATACCCAGGTTTTATCCACCATTACTTCTTTCCCATCTTTACCAGTAACCCAAACATTACCCATGGTAATAGCAATTGAGCCATATATTTGAATCCCCTCATTCCCTGCCCCGGTATTGTCGTACCTTGCTTTTACCCAAGGTGTAAGTGCAAAACCTTTGTCGTTTGGATAATCAGGATCACCACCAATAAAGTAGGCTAGAGCCCCTTTTTTATCGTTTCTAAAGGTTTGTTCGCCATAGGCCAATGTTGGTTTAAAAAACACTTTACCTTGGTCGTAGTTATAGGCCGTTGAGAGTACTACGTTAGCAAAGGCTTTATAATCGCCACCTTCTTCTTTTAGTTTGCCGATTTTCACCAAAGCATCACACCAATCCTGTTGCGCTGCATTCACTTCTTCATAAGTAATTACGGTTTGAGCGCCCTCTTCTACATAAGTCAATCCCAAATCATCAATTACTTTTTGTACGCTTTCATTTGTTTGCGCTATCACTTTGTTTGCTTCTTGTTTTGCCTGTTCAGTAGCTTGGTTACAAGAGATGGTGATACTTGCAATTACAAGTAGCCCCAAAATCATTTTTCTGTTCATGTTGTTCCGTATTAATTTGTTGCCTACTTCTTATAACGGTGTTCGGCTTTTCCGGTTGTTTTGGGCAGTTTTAAATTGCACCAAGCTGTTTAGGTCTGTTATAGTAAAGCACCCAGTTTTGTATTGCGGTTAATGTAAAAGCCGCATATGTTTTAATGCTTACCTCCATCCGCCTCCCAATGCCTTGTAAATGTTTACTGTTGCATTAAATTGTCTTTTTTTAGTAGTTACCAGCTCAATACGCGATTCCAGAGCAGTTCGCTGGGTCATTAATACTTCAAAATACGTGGCACGCCCTGATTTGAATAAATCACTCGAAATATCAATTGATGTAATTAGCGCATTTACTTCCTCATTTTTAAGGGTGTATGTTTTTTCCAAGTTTTTGATGTTTGATAATTCATTTGCGACTTCAACGTATCCATTTAATATGGCCTTTTGGTATTTATACATGGCCTCAATTTGGTTTGCTTTAGCGGTTTTAAATTGTGCTTTTATGGCACTTCTGTTAATAAGAGGAGCCGTTAAACTTCCCAATAAATTATAGGCTAAGGATTGAGGTGTGGTAAATAAAAAGGAGGTATTAAATGATTGAAACCCTAAAGAGCCGGTGATGTTAAATGAAGGATAAAATGCGGCCTTGGCTGATTGTACATTCCAATTGGATGCAAGCAGTTCAAACTCGGCTTGTTTGATATCGGGCCGGTTTTCGAGTAATTGTGAAGGGATGCCTTCTTGTACTTGTTTGGGTAATTGACTACTAAAGCTTGACTTTTCGCGAGGAATTGGTTGCGGAAACCTACCTAATAAAAAGTTGATTTTGTTTTCATTTTCTTTTATTTTCTGCAATAGTTCAAACTCAAAACTTTGCGAGTTCAGTACTTGTGCTTCAAATTGTTTTATGGCTAACTCATTAGCAATACCTGCTTGTTTTTGAACCTTGATAACTGTTAACGCATCTTTTTGCAGTTGAATGGTTTCTTCTACAATGTCTAGTTCTATATCCAAAGAAAGCAGTTCGTAATATGTGTTGGCTATTTCGGCAATCAGGTTTGTAGTAACCAAATGGCTGCCTTCTACACTACTTAAATAGCGCATAAATGCGGCTTTCTTTTTACCTCTTAGTTTACCCCAAATATCTATTTCCCAGTTGGCTTGTAAACCCACAAAGTAATCAGGTAAATGTGTTGGAATAAACTCTCCCGGCCTTATTTCAGTTATCCTGTTACCCGCATCATCCATGGTATAATACCCGAATTTACGTTGCAGATAAGCTAGATTAGCACCTACAGTTGGTAGCATTGCTCCTTTGCTTAATCTCAAATCGTTTTTGGCAATTTCTATTTTTTGCAAAGTCATCAATACATCTAAGTTGTTTTTTAAAGCAGTATCAATTAGCGACACTAAGTTTTTATCCGTAAAGTATTCTTTCCACTTTAGGTGAGCAGAGTTTGCACTATCTTTTGCCGTTGCATAAGTAGTGGGAAGTTTGTTTTTATGTTGGTTAACGCGTGTGTTCGGTGTTTTGCAACCAGTATAAGTGATGATTGACAATAAACACACAACGCTTACAATATATTTATTAAATAGCATGATTTTTTAATGTTGGTGTTTGGTTTCTGTTGTTTGAACTGCTGGTGTTTTTTGGGAAAAGCTTGCAAAAATGAAGTAAAGGCCTGGTATAATAATTACTCCAAAAATGGTTCCGAAAAACATACCACCTAACGATGCTGCACCGATGGTTTTATTGCCAATGGCACCTGCTCCACTTGCAAAGATTAGGGGAAGTAATCCGGCAATAAATGCAAAGGAAGTCATTAATATAGGCCGTAACCGCAGGGTTGCTCCTTGTATGGCAGCTTGCAGGGGCGATAAGCCTTCCCTGTTTTTTTGAACCGCAAACTCTACGATTAACACAGCGTTTTTTCCCAGTAACCCAATAAGCATAACCATGGCCACTTGGGCGTAAATATTATTTTCTAAACCTAAAACGGCCAGTAAAAAGAATGCGCCAAAAACTCCGGTGGGTAACGAAAGGATAATGGGCAAGGGTAGAATAAAACTTTCGTATTGTGCCGCTAAAATTAAATAAACAAACAGGAGGCATACTAAGAAAATGTACACTGCTTCGTTACCCGAATTGGCTTGTTCTCTTGACGAGCCGGCCCAATCAAAACCATAACCTTTAGGTAATTTTTCGTTGGCCACTTCCTTAATGGCGTTTATGGCTTGTCCACTGCTAAATCCATTTTTAGGTTCTCCATTTACCATGGCTGATGGGTACATGTTATACCTAGTTACTTGCTCTGGTCCGTAAACTTTTTCTATGGTTAAAATGGAGGAGATGGAAACCATATTTCCATCCCTGTTTTTTACGTTCAGTTTCAACAAGTCATCGGGTTTACTTCTGTACTCGGGAGCGGCTTGCACCATCACTTTGTACATTTGACCAAAACGGATAAAATTGGTGGCGTAATCGCTACCTAAAAATGTTTGTAGTGTATTTAATACATCCCTGATAATAACACCTTTTTGTGCTGCTTTGGTGTTGTCTATATGAATGAGATATTGCGGGAAGCTTGCGTCAAATGAAGAGAATGTATTTTTTATTTCTTCTCTTTTATTGAGTTCAGCTGCAAAATTATTCGCAACCTCTTCCATCTTTTTTAAATCGCCTTTACCTGTTTTGTCTAGGATGCGCAGTTCAAACCCGCTTGAGTTTCCATATCCCGGAACAGGAGGTGGGGTAAAAAATTCAATTTTGGCATCTTTAATATGAGCCGTTTTTTGTTTGAGGATGGCAATGATTTCCTGGTCTGTTTTTTTTCTATCGTTCCAGTTTTTTAAGCTAATCAGTTTCATGCCATAAGAAGCACCGGTGCCGTCAGTTACAAAATTATAACCCACTAAACTGGATATGGAGGAGATGTCGTCTATTTGTGAAGCCACCAGTTGTATTTCGTTTAATACTTCTTCTGAACGTTCCAATGTAGCTCCTGAGGGAGTGGTAACACTGGTGTAAATGGTACCTTGGTCTTCATTAGGAATAAACCCTGTGGGTAAAATGGAGGCTAAGCCCCAAGTGCCCACACAAAAAACAATTAATGCCACGGCAGTAACAACCCTTCTGTTTACGATTAAACCTAAAAGTAGTTGGTATTTTTGGGCAAGTTTATTGTAGTTCTTATTAAAACCATTTAAAAATGCATTTAGTAAATTTTTCTTTTTGGGTTTACCATGGGTATTTTTCAGCATCATTGCACACAAGGCTGGTGTTAATGTTAATGCACTAACTCCTGATAAAACAATGGATATGGCCATGGTTACCGAAAACTGCCTATAAAAAATACCGGTTGGGCCGCTCATAAAAGCAACAGGAACAAATACAGCAGACATTACCAAGGTAATGGCAATAATAGCACCGCTTATTTCTTTCATGGCTTCTGCTGTTGCTTCTTTCGCCTCCAGGTGATTTTCTTCCATTTTGGCATGCACTGCCTCAACAACCACAATGGCATTATCCACAACAATACCTATGGCCAGTACCAATGCAAAAAGGGTAATTAAATTAATGGAGAACCCAAACAGTTGCATAAAAAAGAAGGTTCCAACAAGTGATACGGGAACAGCGATGGCCGGAATTAAGGTAGAGCGGAAGTCGCCTAAGAAAATAAACACAATTAAGGCAACCAATATAAAGGCTTCCAATAAGGTGCGGAGTACCTCATGAATTGAGGCATCTAAAAAGCTGGAAACATCATAGCTGGTGGTATAAGTAATGCCGGCAGGAAAGGAGCTTTGCAATTCCTGCATTTTTAACTTAATGTTTTTAATAACATCGCTGGCATTACTGCCCGGTCTTTGTTTTAATACAATGGCTGCTGAAGGATTCCCGTTTTCTTTTGAAAGCACATCATAATCCAGGGAGCCAAATTCTATTTCTGCAATATCTTTTAAATGCAAAATTTGCCCATCAGCGTTTCTTTTTATTACCACATTTTCATATTGCTCCTTGGTGTTATACTTACCTGAGTATTTAATAACATACTGTAGTGATTGCTGTTTTTTACCTGAACTTTCTCCTATTTTTCCAGGTGCTGCCTCTACGTTTTGCTCCTTTAAGCACGTAATAATATCTTCGGTTGAAATGTTAAAGGCATTCATTTTTATGGGGTTTAACCACACGCGCATGGCATACTCGCGTTGTCCCATAATATCAGCAAAACCTACCCCTTCAATGCGTTTTAGTTCCGGTAAAATGTTAATGTCGGTGTAGTTATACAAAAACTTTTCGTCCATAGAGGCTTCGTTGCTCAAAATATTGAGATACAAGAGCATACTGTTTTGTACTTTCTCTACAA
>RDYC01000272.1 GCA_004293295.1 Bacteroidota bacterium | reverse complement strand
GTGCTTACTGCCGGCAATGATGATATGATTAAAGCTTCGGCTATTAGCACACCCACGGTGGTTTTTATTAAAACAATCAGCAACCAACAAGCCACAGACCCTTACAACGATTTTTGGTCGGCATGGGATTTTTTCGGCCGCAGAGGCCCGGTAACAAGTTCAGGAAGCGGGGTGATTATTAGTGCTGATGGTTATATCGTAACCAACCTGCATGTGGTAAAGGATGCTGATGTAATTGAAGTAATTACCAATAATAATAAACACAGTTATCCGGCTAAGGTAATTGGCACTGACGGTTCAACTGATTTAGCATTGCTTAAAATAGAAGGAAAGGGTTTGCAACATATTGTTTTTGGCAATAGCGATGATGTGAAAATAGGGCAATGGGTAATGGCTGTTGGTAATCCATTTAACCTAACCAGTACGGTAACGGCAGGTATTGTTAGTGCAAAAGGCAGAAATATCAATATTGTAAATAACCGGTTCCCTATTGAGAGTTTCATCCAAACGGATGCAGCCATTAATCCCGGAAATAGCGGGGGAGCCTTAGTAAATACCGAAGGCGAACTGGTTGGTATCAATACCGCTATTGCTTCTAATACCGGAGCCTACAGTGGTTATGGCTTTGCCATTCCATCAAATTTGGTGCAAAAAATTGTACGCGACTTGATAGAATACAATGAAGTGCAGCGTGGGTTTACCGGAATGGATGTAAAAGATATTGACGCTACATTAGCCGTTAAACTAAACATTAATAATAACCTGGGTGTGTATGTGCAATATGTATTGCCAAGCGGCCCAAGTGATGCGGCTGGTGTAAAAAGCGGTGACGTAATTATTAAAGTGAATGAGAAGGAAATTGAAAGTAAATCGTTGTTTGATGAGCAAGTAAGTTACTTCAGGCCGGGAGATAAAATAAAACTCACCTTATTGCGAGCAGGTAAACAATTGGAGTTTTATGTAAAGCTGATTAACAAAGAAGGAAATACTGAAATAACCCGAAAACTAAGTGTCACTTCCAGTTCACTTGGTGCTGATTTTACAGTGTTGCCTAAAATTGAAGCCGAAAAGTATAACGTAAAAAGCGGCATCAGGTTAACCAATATTAAAAACGGCCGCATTAGAAGCATGGGTATACCTGAAGATTTTGTGATTACCAGTTTTAACAAGAAGGAATACTCGAAAGCCGAAGATTTAATCAAAGATTTGGAATCAGCTAGGGGGCAAATGGTAATTGAAGGGATTTACTCTAACGGCAGTAGGGGCTTTTATTCGTTTTACTCTTATTAATGAACAGTTGCTTGCGTTTAATTTAAAAGGTGAAACCCTTTATTTGCTGAAAGAAAAAGCCGTATGGTGGCCTGGTAAAAAGGTGCTTGTTATGAGTGATGTGCATTTAGGTAAAGTAACCCATTTTAGAAAAAATGGTATACAGGCTCCAACTGCATTAATTACCAAAGAACTAAAAAAAATGCAACAATTGTTAGAGGAGTATGCTCCTGAACAATTGGTAGTGGTAGGCGACTTGTTTCACAGTAACCTTAATCAGGAGTGGAATGATTTTGCAACACTAATTGCCGGGTTTAAGCAGACAAAAGTGGTATTGGTTCGCGGTAATCATGATAAACTTGCTGCTTACCTGCTTAAAGAATCGGGTATAAAAGCCACCCACACTTACCTGTTGGAGCCTTTTGAGTTTAGCCATGAACCGCTTGAACATTCACCTCATTATGTGTTTAGTGGCCATATACACCCGGGAGTTTCCTTACAAGGCAGTGCCAAGCAACATATAACCATACCCTGTTTTTATTTTGGCAAGGATTATGCATTATTACCCGCATTCGGTAATTTTACAGGGTTACAAGTAATCACACCAAAAAAAACAGATCAAGTTTTTGGGGTTACAACCAACCATGTTATGCAGCTTAATTAATTAAATGATGAAAAATATTGTTATTCTATTGTCCTTGATTTCTTTTGCGGTAGGTGCGCAGCCAACCGAATCGCCTAAATACAAACCCTCTGTACTCATTGAGTTTTTTACCTCAGAAGGTTGCAGCAGTTGTGCGGAAACAGATGCTTTTGCGCAAGAAATAAAGGCCGTATCAGATTCAAACGATTTAATGGTATATACCTTGGATTGGCATGTTGATTTATGGGATAAATCAGGTTGGAAAGACCCTTTTTCTGATTCTACTTATTCTATCCGCCAACACAACATGGCGCTAAAAAATAAGCAACAGGCCATTTTTACTCCCATGGCCTTTGTAAATGGCAAAGGGGCTTTACCTGCAGGTGCTAAAAAAGATATTGGGGCAATGATAGAGCGAGCGGTCACCCAACCATCGAGCCATTTTTTGCTATTTTCGGCCAGTTGGTTTGCAAACGAAAAACAACTCACTATGGAGTATGAAATTAAAGGCAAACCGGATAGTTTGGATGTGGTATTTGTATTGGTTGAAAAGGAAATACACAATTTTGTAGCCGCAGGAGAAAATAAAGGCAAAACCCTGGTTCATCACAATGTAGCCCGCAAGGTTGAGATCAATCAACGCCAGTCGGCATTTGGCACATCCTTTTTTAAGTTTGCCACTTCCGAGGTGGATTTTTCGCGTTACCGCATCATTGCATTTTTACAACACAAGCGAACCATGGAAATTAAGGCTTGCCAAATGTTGAATTTTAAGCAATAAAATCAACCACTGCTTTAAAAAACAATTTGGGCTGGTCAGCGTGTAGCCAATGGCCTGCTTTTTCAATGGTAATTAGTTGGTGGTTAGGGAACAACTCGTGCATCAATGCAAAATCCTTTTCCTGCACATACAACGAGAGTGCACCACGTAAAAACAACACCTGCCCCTTAAATGGCTCGTTGGATTCAACCTTCAATAAAATTTCTTGGTAATCTTTATGGAGAGTAGCCGTATTAAATTTCCACTTGTAATGGGTATCATCAATGCGTTCCAAACCCTTCATCACAAATTGTCGGGTTCCGAAATCACCCAAATAAACAGCCATGGCCTCATCCACTTCTTTTCTGGTTTGGGCCTTACTTAAGTCAACATGATTAATGGCATTGAATACATCATCGTGTGCGCCAACCCTGTATGCCCTTGGGGCCATATCAGCTACCAATAATTTATCCGTTAGATGAGGATACGTTAAGGCAAATTGCATGGCCACTTTTCCACCCATGCTGTGTCCTAAAACACTGGCCTTTGGGAGTTGGTGCTGTTCCATAAAGTCGCGAACATCATCTACCATTAAGGCAATGGTATGTTGATTGGTGTGGGGCGATTTTCCATGATTTCTGGCATCAAGGCTAAAAACATGCAAGCCATTATTGGCCCATTCAGTGGCTAAACTGTGCCAGTTATCCAACGAACCTAAGAAGCCATGGAGAATGATAAGCGGAGCACCGGCCGTGCCATATTCTTTATAGTTTAATTGTATCATGCATTGAATCTTTTTAGGTTAACCTCTTCAGGTAGTTCTTTATTCAATAATATAAAAAGAGCCATTAAGTTGCTAAAATATGGGGCAAGCATTACCCCTTTGGTTCCCAATCCATTAAACAAGTATAACCCGCTTAAGGTGGCATGCTGGCCTAAAACAGGCCGCCTATCTCGAGTAGTGGGGCGAATGCCAACTTGGTGTTGCAGAATGGTATAAGCACCGTTAATTAAAAAGTCCGTTTTGTTTTTCAATTCGTTAAACCCCTTTTTATCAGGTGTTTCACTCGCATTGTCCCAGTGGTAGGTGGAGCCCACCTTATAGTGTCCGTTATTTTTACAAACAGCATAGACCCCGCGTTTGTAAATTTTGTTGTTACCCAAACAAGGTGTTTGTATGCTAAACACATCACCTCGGTTCGGAATAATCGGAATATTCCCAAAAAAAGGGTTAAGGTAGTTTTTGTATCCTTCGCAAAATATCACCCCTTTTGAGCGGTAGTTTTTATACCGCCAACCAGTTGCTTCTTGGCTAAGTGCAGTATAATCAAACGCTTCATCCAGGTATTGTTTATTGTTGGTGAGGTAGGCTCTAAAAGCATCAAGAAGGCTAGCCGTATTTAACCAGCCACTTTCAAGCACCTCAAATCCTCCTAATGGAGCATGTAAACCCGGGTGCATTTGGGCATCAACTTTTAGGTATGGTGCAATTCCAATTGGCCTGTTTGAGTAAAAGTCGTTTTGTTCTTTTACTGACGAAAAACCTATTTGTATAGGTTGGTAATGGATGAATTGCTTTGCCAGAAGTACTTCAAGCCTAGCATAAGTATCTTTTAAGTAGGGTAGAAGTTCCTCAGCCATCCAACTTTTGGCCAACCGTTTACCGCTTAAAGGTGTAAACATGCCCGCTGCAATTTTTGAGGAGGTATGCGTAACGGATTCGTCAATAACTAAAATCCGCTGGTGTTGTTGAATGAGTTGATAACTCAGCAAAGTACCCGCCAACCCTTGACCTACAATCAGGTAGTCATAATCCATTGTATAGCTGTTGTTTGGGTGAGGAATGATGAACAAGGTGTAACATCGCTGTGTTGAAATTGGCTTATGAAGGGTAGCAAAGTTAAGGGTAAAAAATATAAATATTATACTTACTTTTGTTTGGTATGCTTGAATTGAACATTGGTGAATTGCTCGAAAAAAATCATGCTTATGCATCGGTTATGCATTGGCATGGTATTGATGCTTTTAGCTGTTTAAATTTTACACTTGGCGAGATTTGCCGAATTAAAAATATTGATGAAAATGCCTTGCAATTGGAGTTGATTAAACGTGAGGAAAAACATACAGCTAACCATGAACAGCTCCGCAGTTACTCTCCGGCAAGGTTGTGTAATTATTTAATCAGTAACCACCACAATTATGCCCAACGTTTATTGCCGGTTATTGAGCATCATATTCAACAAACACAGCTGCAACTGCCGCATGCTTATCCGCAATTGCATTTACTGGCCAACATTTTTACCACATTTAAAGAAGATTTTTTAAAGCACATTGCATACGAAAACAACAAGGTGTTTCCATACATCAAGAAGTTGGAGGAATTGAGCATTCATTTTAACAATAAATTGTGGTTGGTGGTTAAAGATTTTAGCATGGAAGATTTTATTCAAAAACACCACCATGACGATGATGAAATGCATAACATCCGAAAGTTATTAAAAAATTATAAGGTGGATGGAAACGATGCCATTGCCTATAAGGTGCTGATGAATGAGCTAATGGCCTTTGAGCAGGATTTACAAGAGCATAGCCGTATTGAAGAGGAAATTTTGGTGCCTATGGCCATGCGTATGGAACAAAAGTTGTTTAAAAAAGCCAACGATTTGGTGCGACTAAACTGAGTGGTTACTCTGCCCGCTGCAAGTCTCTTTGGATGTCTCTTTTCTTAATGTCTTCTCTTTTATCAAAACTTTTTTTGCCTTGTGCCACTGCAATTTCTATCTTGGCGTAACCACTTTCAGCTAGAAATATTTTTACAGGAACAACGGTAAAACCTTTCTCAAGTGCCTTGGCCCTTATTTTATTAATTTCAGACTTTTTTAATAATAATTTGCGCACCCGCATAGGCTCATGGTTATAGTAAGAACCTTGTTTCCACAGGCTAATATGCATGTTCCGAACAAATAATTCGTTATCCTTAATAAAGCAAAAAGCATCAGTAAGGTTTACCTGACCGGCACGTATTGACTTAATTTCGGTTCCGGTAAGCACCATTCCGGCCGTATATTTTTGGATAAAGTGGTATTCAAATCCTGCCCTTCTGTTTACAATATTTAATCGGTTTTTTTCTATCATAGGAATTGCAAAGGTAATTAAATAGCCGCAGCTAAGGTGCTATTATAAACAGTGCCATTATTTTCATAGGTAAGCTGCAATGGTTCGTTTTTAACAATTAAAAAACCATCAAGGTCAGCATAATCAGCAAACGAACAAAGATTTAGGGCACTTAAAATGCCTAATGATGTTTCAACCATACAGCCAATCATGGTTTGCATGCCATGGGCTTTAGCTTGCTGCAAAATATGCATGCCATTTAGGTATCCTCCGGCCTTCATCAATTTCATGTTTACACAGTTAAATTGTTGGGTAAGCAATGAAAAATCAGCACCATCACAAATACTTTCATCGGCCATTAATGGAAAAAGTGCTGCGTTTTTAACCGCGATATAGTCATCTACACAATTGGCGGGCATAGGTTGCTCAATCAGTGCAATGGGATATGGTTTTAATTGGTGAAGAAACTTTAGCAAATCATCGGCATTGGTATAGGCTTCATTCGCATCAATAATTAAAGGCTGGTTACTGATGGTAGCCACTTTTTTTAGCAACTCAAGTCCATTGTCAGCATTTATTTTTAGCTTAAGCATGGAAAATCGCTCGAGGCGATTGTTTTTGTAAAATGGTTCAACCTCATCAAGTTCCAAAATGGGCATGGTGTAACTGGTTGTTTTTTGTAAACAAGGTGGTATACCTAAAAAATCATGCACAGGAATTTTTTCGGCATGGCACAGCATGTGTATATAGGCACTTTCAATACCGAAACGCAAGGCGTTTTTAAGCTTGAGTTGGTCTAATAAAGAAGTAAGCTCGGTCAAATCATTTACCTGATTGCCTCCGGCTTTAATAAATTGGTCAAACTCATGAAGAATAACTTCGGGTGTTTCCTGATAACGAATATTGGGTGCTGTTTCGCCAATGCCACTAAATCGGTTAAAATTACAAGTAATGATAAAATTCTTTTTATGGGTGCTGCTGTTTCGGGATATTTTCCAAGTATATTTCAACTCCAACAACACAGGTTTTATTTGCCAATTGAGCATATCATCAGTTAATTTTTATTCCGGTAGCAATAAGTTTTGGAGATGGTTTTCCGTTTTCGCTGCTGTCAATAACTGCAACACCTTGCACGATGGCAGTTTTTCCATCAATATGGTAAGGCAGCACAAATGCATTGTCTTTTATCTCAACCCAAAGGGGATCACCCCCCTCATTTTGTAGGGTGAGCCAACAACCTTCGCCTTTGCAAAAATCAACAATGGTTCCTTTAGTCGTTACTGCTATTTGTTGTTCTACATGAAGTTTTTGCAGCACTGTTTTTACATCAATAGTTGCTGTGTTTTCAATAGGTTCACCCCAAGCCCCGGTGGGAGATAAGGACGATCGCGGGTCATTGTTGCAAGCGATTAAACAGAGGCAGATTAAAATATTGACAATACTTTTCATTGGTACATGATTTGGTTTCGAAAATAACAATTAAAATGACAGTTTTTTGGTTACGTTCACTAATTTCGCGGCATGGCCGAAGCGCATATCAAAAGCATTATACAATCATTACCCGATACACCGGGAGTATATAGGTATTATGATAAGGAAGGCACCTTGATTTATATTGGCAAAGCCAAAAATTTAAAAAAAAGAGTTTCCAGTTATTTTACTAAAAACCACTACGAAAACCGAAAAACGGCAGTAATGGTTAGTAGGGTTAACCATATTGAATTTACCTTGGTTGATAGTGAAATAGATGCGTTACTATTGGAGAACTCTTTAATTAAAAAGTACCAACCAAAGTTTAACATCAACCTAAAAGACGATAAAACTTACCCGTTTATTTGTGTGAAAAATGAGCCATTCCCAAGGATTTTCCCCACCAGAAATCCGGTAAAAGATGGCAGTGATTACTTTGGTCCGTATGCCAGTGGTACCATGATGCATACCATTTTAGATTTAATTCGCACCTTATATCCAACACGCAATTGCAATCTTAATTTAAGTGAAGAGAATATCACAGCACAAAAGTTTAAGCCTTGTTTGGAATATCAAATTGGTAACTGCAAGGCTCCTTGTGTGGCTTATCAAACAAAAGAAGATTATGATTATGGCATCGGAGAAGTAAAAGCTATATTACGGGGTAATTTATCGGAGGCAACGGCTCACATCAAACAAATGATACAAGCAGCAGCCAGCGAATTAAAGTTTGAACAAGCAGCAGCCTATAAAAAAAAGTTGGATGTATTGGAGCACTACCAAAGCAAATCAACCATAGTAAGCAGTTCCATACATCATGTTGATGTGTTTAGTTTAGTTAGTGATGAACGTTTTGCGTTTGTTAATTTTTTGAAGGTAGCTAATGGAATGATTATCCAAACCCAAACATTTGAGCTAAAGAAAAAGCTGGAAGAGACCAATGAAGAATTGTTGGAATTGGCCATTGCAGAAGTGCGAGAGCAGTTTAAAAGTACCTCATTAGAAATTGTGGTTCCTTTTCCATTGGATATAGAAATACCCGGAATTGTATTCACCATACCAAAGGCCGGAGATAAAAAGAAGCTATTGGATTTATCGCTTAAGAATGCGGTGTACTACAAACGGGAGAAACTGGCGCAATATGAGAAACTGAATCCAGAGTTAAGAACCGAACGATTGCTAACCCAAATGATGAAAGATTTGCGTTTAACCACTTTACCCAAACATATTGAATGTTTTGATAACTCAAATATTCAAGGAACCAATGCGGTATCGGCATGTGTTGTTTTTAAAGATGGAAAACCAAGCAAAAAAGATTACAGGCATTTTAATGTAAAAACCGTTGTAGGGCCGGATGATTTTGCCACCATGAGAGAGGTGGTGTATAGGCGGTATAGAAGAATGTTGGATGAAGGGCAGCAACTGCCTGATTTGATTGTGATTGATGGTGGTAAAGGGCAGCTTAGTGCTGCCGTTGAGAGTTTAATAGCAGTAGGGGTGTATGGCAAAGTTCCGGTAATTGGCATAGCCAAACGATTGGAGGAATTGTATTACCCCGAAGATG
>RDYC01000271.1 GCA_004293295.1 Bacteroidota bacterium | reverse complement strand
GCTCAAATACCAGTATGGCTTTGTTTTGCGTAACCAAACCTAAGATACCAATTACCGAAAAGATACCAAAAAACAACAAAAAATTGCTCCAGTTAATATTTTTAATCGGCCTTACATCGCGGTAATTTGCTTTGTTAACTTGTGTTGAAACAAATCCTCCAATAAAAAGCAGTACAGGAAACACATAAGGCGAATTGATAAAAACAGCCAAACCTGCCGCCAGTAACATCAGCACCCAATGGTGTATGCGGGTAACAAACAACAAGGTTATTTTATACGCTGCATAAATAATAAAACCCACTGCCATGGGTTGTATAAACTTCAAGAAATCAAGTTTGGGATTGCTCATATCAAACAAAGATAATACCATGGCAAAAAGCAACATGAATAAAGAAGCGGGCAACACCCAAATGCCCAATGTAATAAAGGCCAATGTTGGGCCACCTAACTTAAATCCTATGGCTGTAATGGTTTGTGTTGAAGTTGGCCCGGGTAACATGCTGCACAAGGAGTTTATTTCCTTTAACTCGTGCTCGCTTAAGTAGTGGCGTTTTAACACCAACTGTTTATGAAATTGGGTAAAGTGCATTTGAGGGCCGCCAAATGCTGTTAGTGCCAACTTGAGCACATCCAGCAAATACACCCAAAGGCGTTTCCGTTTAAGCAATTGCGGCCTTTCCATCATGGAAGATAATAAAAAAGCATCGGTACATTACCGATGCTTTCACTATTTTCAAATGTAAGGTAATTTTTTAGTGTTTTACAAATTTCACCACTTTTACCCCATCAATGGTAATGGCATGCAGGTAATATACACCACTAATCAAAGCATCTACCAACACTTTATTTCCATTAACTTGCACAGGAACTTGTTTTCCCATGGCATTGTAAACTTCAATACGGCTAATGGCAAGTTTATTACTGGCAGCCACTGTTACCACATCCAATACCGGATTGGGCGATAAAGTAATGCCATCTTCTGCTACAACCAAGGCCACCTCTTTGCTAAAGTTTACACTTCCATCATAATCAACAGCTTTTATGCGGTATGTTGCCGAACCACCATCGTTATCCATAAAAACATAGTTCATTGTTCTATTGCCATTGGTAGCTTTTACCATGCCAATAACTTGGTACTCCTCCTCATTCAGTAATTTCTTTTCTACTTCAAAATGCGACAGGTTAATTTCTGATGCGGTAGTCCATTCAATTTGATTGGTTTTGCCTTGTTGTTTGCCGTTAATTGCAATGAAACGAACCGGCAGTGGGTTAAGGTTGGTGGCCGTTGCTAAGTAAAAAGTATTGTTTAAATCTGCGGCCGTAAGACCTGTTTTGGTTGCCATTGGCCTGGTTAATGTGCCTGAGCCATCAGCCGAAGTTCCCGGGGCGGCCCCATTGGTTAAGGTTACCCGCATAGCTAAGGTATCTAATAACCATCCATTGGCAACAGGGCTGCTTAACCTCACCGAAAAATTACTTCCTGCTAAACCTGTGCTAGTTAAAGTCCATGCATGATTTAAACGCTGGTTTACAACAATAACACCATGCGGTGCCGCATCATTAAAGGTTGGTGCAATATTGGTTACCCCACTATTTTCTGTAAACGAAGTTAAGCTTACCAAACCTGCTGTTGATGGTGTACCAGCAACCCAAACAGGATAAGTGGCCGTTGCTGAACCAACAGGGAATATGCTAGAATCTCCAAACGAGTTTGCGCTAGCACTATACCAACGTGATAAAACACCCGTACCCCTAACAACCCCATTTAACTGAGTAGCCCTGCCATGCAAGGCTGGTGTGCTAGACCCCACAGTTACTGTATTGCCGTTTAATAATAATGAGCCACTATCTAAATCCAATATGGCAGCATTCAAATCTAGGTTACGTTGCAATAACACTCCGGCATTATTTTGTATTCTAAAACGCACAGCAGAGTCTGCTGTTACAGCAATTCTTAGGTTACCTGAACCACTAATGGTTTGTTGTGTTGTTCCTCTAAAACATAAGTTAGCAGGAGAAACGGCAAATTTACCCAACAAATTTAAGGTGGAGCCACTGCCTATTACCAAATTACCCAACAGGTTTAAAGATCCTGCGGTAATATTAAACCTGGTAGTTCCACTGGCAACCGAAAGATATTTAATATTTGTAGTGGTTGAAGATATAAAAGTAGGCGTGCCTTGTAGCACCATTAACGAATCAATTGTGCCATTTAAAGTAATGTTTACAGTCCCACTAAAGTTATACCTAAAGTTGGCGTAAGTTCTTCCGGAAACAGAAGGGGCGTTACTGCCCAAATGCCAATAATTGCTGTTAGGCATAAAAACAATTTTGCTCAATGGCACAGTTAAAGCAAATGGGTTAGAACCTGTATAAAACTCAAAATTGGAACCTGGTTCAAAAATTACCCTATTTTGTCCGCCTACCAATAAAAACGGATTACCAACAAAAGAGCTGTCTGTTCTAATTACTCCGCCAGACTTCACCAAAACTGATGCAGAATCTGCGCCAACTATACGTTGACGTGCATACAACATACGCACCAACCCTTCGATATTTGCCTTACTACCTGTTAACACCCTTAAAACCAATGGCTCTGCACCTGAATTACCCATAGTTAAAGTACTTCCTGCGGTAACATCAACGGCTGTTAAAGTACCATCTCCAACATTTAAACTGGAGGCAATGGTATAAGCAACGTTAGTTAAGGTTCCGGTACCGCTGGTTGTTAAAGAAGTATTGGAGGTAATATTAAATACTTCTCCGTATAGTGAAGTGGCCAAATCAAACATCAAATCCCCCTCTTGCAAATCTGTTAAAAAAGCGGTTCCACTGCCTGTTACCGTGGTAGAAGCCCTGGATATTGTGCCTACGCCAGTGGCCCTTGCTGCGGCCACCAAACGTGCATTTACATTGTTAATAAACCTTAATTTACCAATGGTTTGACGAGGAATATTAGTTGCTGTAGCATTGGGTGTAGTGCTTCCATTAAACACCAAAATATCGTTGGTTGCCGGGGTGGTTCTTGTGGGCGTCCAATTTGCAGCCACCGTCCAATCGCCAGAAACGGCATTCCAGGTGTAGGTAGTTTGTGCATAACTTGTGTTTAAAATCAACATACTGATAAGGAGTAAACCTATTGCTTTCATAATGGGATGTTATTAATTAATTTTGGTGGCAAAATTACACTATTTACTTAAAAACCAGCTAAAAACTATGCACGATTAAATTTCGTATATGATTGTATTTACCAATAAAAAAATGTTAATTTGCGTGTTATTCTAATCTCACATACTTATGAAACGAATTTACTATATAATTTTGGCATGTAGCTTTATGCTAACAAGCATAAACACATTTGCCCAGCTCAATCTTATTTGGAACAATAACAATGCTACTAACGCTTATAACGATGTTGACAATTGGCTTGATGCGGATCTCCTAACTCAATCTGGTGCTGCGCCAACAGCTGCGGACAATGTAATTTTTGACGGTTCAGTATTGAATGGCAATGAAAATTGTGTAATCAGGGCACTTGATGGACCCGCTGAGGCATTAACTATTACAATTAGAAACAATTATACAGGCACCATAGAAATTGAAGCTGGAGTATCACTTACAGTAAATGGTGCTTTTACAGTAAGTGCAACTGGTTTTTCGGGAACTTTGTCCATTGACAATACTGGTATTCTGACGGTTAACGGCTTATTCAGTATAAATGCAACAGGCAATAGCACTTCAACGTGCACAATTAATGGAGAATTTTATGTTGGGGGATTAACAGTTCGTTCAGGAACTTTTAATGCTGGCGGGGCGGACGCTTTTGAATGCAGTTTTGATTACGGCAGTAATGGAGACTTCAATATCAGTGGAAGTACTTTTACGGCACCAAGTGGCAACATGATTGTTGCGCCTAATGCCACTGGAGTTTTTTCTAACAGAACTACTGGTAGTTTTACAGCCAATGGAGGCACTTTCAGTTATTTCATCAGGAATAATGAAAACATTGGCTCTGGTTTTACCGGTGCTAATGGTTTTAACAACCTTACCATAAATATTCAGGGAACTAACACAAGAACGTTAACAGTACAAGGAACGACATCAGTGGCAGGAACGCTTGCCTTAGAATCTTCCGGTAGCATTGGTTTAACCATAAACTCTAACCAAATTAATGTATCAGGAGGCTTGGATGTTTCGAGCCATTTGGCAAGCGGAGGTACGGGGGGAACTACTGTCATTAGCTTGGTAGGTTCAGGTAGCCAAACCATTACAGGGAATAGTGCAAATGACCCGGATGGCTTATTACCAAACGTAAACATCAACCAAGCTGGAGGCGGCTCTGTTACCATTTCGAACCGAGTTAATTTTGGTAGGGATTTAACCATTACCAGCAATGGAACCATAACTGCTAATTCAGGTTCAGTTGTTGCTTTTGGTGGAAGTACTGCTGCTCAAATTACTGGAACAACCACCTTAACCAATATTGATTTGGTGGACTTTATCGCAAACAAAACGGCAGTAACATTAACTCTTGCTGCTGGACTTACTCCTAATATTAGAATTTCGGGTGTTTTAACAGTGCCTGCGGGAACACTAGCAACCAATGGCAAATTGGTAATACGTTCAACGGCTGCCAACACTTCTGGTCAGGTTGGTGTGGTTAGTGGTACGATTAGTGGAAATGTTACTGTGGAACGTTTTATTCCGGGTTCATCTGGTCGTAAGTTTCGTTTCTTGGCCTCTCCTGTTACCACAACCAATGGTATAGACGATAATTGGCAACAACAAATTCACATTACTGGGTCAGGCGCAAATGGCACGGCTTGTCCTACTTTAACTGCAAATGACAACGGTTTTGACAGAACGGTAAATAACGGTGCTTCTATGTTTACTTTTAACGAAGGTACCAATGCATGGGCATCTATTGCTACCACTACCGGTGTAAACTTAACACCGGGTGTTGGGTACCGCGTGTTGGTGCGTGGCCCTCGCTCGCAAGGGTGCAGTTTATTGGATGGCACTAATCCAACACCTAATGATGTTACTTTAAGTGCCACCGGAACTTTGGCAACAGGAACGCAGAATATTGCCATTACCCGCGGAACAGGAAATGGCTGGAATTTAATTGGTAACCCTTTTCAAGCCATTATTGATTGGGATAACGTAGGCAGAACCAATGCACAAGCTTGGTATGTTACCTTTAACCCAACTGCCGGTATCGGTGGCGTTGGTGCTTATGGCAATTACACCGTAGGAGGCTCCGGCACAAATGGCACAACCAGGTATATTGGCCCCGGTCAATCGTTTTGGGTTGAGGCTACCGCTGGTGGAACAATTGCCATTGAGGAAGCGGATAAGGCGGTTACCCAAACTGGATCGGCCACAGTATTGTTTAAAACAGGCAGCCCTTCAAACTTATCTATAAAAGTATTGGATCAAAACAACTACTCTGATGAAATACTGGTTGGCTTTAATAGCAGTGCTACCAAATGCAAAGACAATAATATTGATATTGAAAAGTTCCAATTTACCCAAAACGCAGGCAATTTAGCTTCATACACCAGTTGTGATGCCACACGCTATTCCATTAATACGTTACCTGCAATTAACATCAATGTAATTGATACCTTGTACTTACACGTGCGCGTACCTTCAAATACCAGTGCAAACTACCGCATTAGTATAGATGGGTTAGGTATTATTGATGCACAGGCAAAGGTATACTTGCATGATAATTACTTGAACATTAACCATGACTTGAGGTTAAACAATGTGTACAATTTTGCAACTATTGCCAACAATGCCGCTACTCAAGGTGCAAACAGGTTTTCTATTTTAATTGGCCAAAACTTGGCTCCGCTGCCTGTTAAACTTACCAGCTTCACTGCATCAAGAAGCGAAAATCAAACCAAGTTGGCATGGAATACTTCGTTGGAAGTAAATAGCCACCTGTTTATTGTAGAACGCAGTGTTGATGCTGAAAACTACGAAGAAATTGGTGTAGTAGCAGCTAAAGGTAATTCAAATACATTGAGCCAATACACTTGGGTTGACCTTAATCCGGCCATTAATGAAAACAACTACTACCGCTTAAAGTTAGTAGATAAAGACGGTAGTTTTGAATACAGTGCTATTCAAATTGTGAGTTACATGGATGGTTTAGTTCAAAATACCGCACTAGCGAGCAGCGTTTACCCTATTCCTGCTAAAGATAAAATCAGCGCTAAATTTAATAATGATTTAAAAGGCAATGTTACTTATGGCATTTTTGATATTGCCGGTAACGCTGTTGTTGCTGAGCAAATCATCAGTGCTGATTTATATGAAGAACTACACATTACGTTACCTGCTCAATTAAACAGTGGCATCTATATTATGAAGCTAACTGACGAATATGGTAATGTGCAACGTGTGAAGTTTACCAAAGAGTAATTGATAGCATTTATATACAACAAAAAAGGCGGTGATTAATCACCGCCTTTTTTGTTGCTCGTTAGGCACAACTATTTGCCAAAACCCTGTAACTTAATTTGGGTAAGTCTGCGTTTGGTATCTTCGGCAAAGTCGCCATTCATCATCCAATCGTAATAAGAAGGCTCAGCTTTAAACACCTCACTCACCAGTTTGCCTTTATGTTTACCAAAGTTAAACACCGGTTTACCATCCGCATTACTTACTAAACGTCCGGCCAAATCTACATTTTTATCTTGTTTGGTAAACTGGTGTAAAAAATCAACATCATTCTGCAATTGCTCATATTTTTCAATCTGCGCCAATAATACTTCCAACGTAGCCCGCGTATCAGCCTCAGCACTATGGGCATTTACCAACTCTTTATTGCAATAAAATTTGTAGGCGGCACTTAGCGTGCGCTGTTCCATCATGTGGTAAATGCGCTGGGCATCCACAAACTTTCTGTTCTCCACATCAAACTCCACTCCTGCCCTTAAAAATTCTTCAACTAAAAGCGGAAAGTCGAATTTATTAGAATTAAACCCGGCAAAATCGCAGCCTTTAAACTCTTCAGCCAATTGTTTGGCCTTTAGTTTAAATGCGGGCTCATTCACTATGTCCTCATCGTAAATACCGTGTATCAAGCTAACCTCATGAGGTATGGGAATACCCGGATTGAAGCGCATGGTTTTAGATACCTCTTTTCCATCAGGCATAAGTTTTATGTAACTCAACTCAACTATTCTATCAGCATTAATGCTTGTACCGGTAGTTTCCAAATCAAAAACAACCAATGGTCTTTTAAGGTGTAAACTCATTGTTCTGTATGAAGCGTTTTGGTTTTTCTCTTTTGCATTTCCATTACTTTCTTTGACGATTCCGATACAGAGGTACTTGGCTTATATCCTTTTATCGCCAAATAAAACCATCCTGCTATAAATGATACCCCACCGAAAGGCACAACCGCACCAAACCATTTAACACGCTCTCCTGCCCACACCAAACTGGATGCTTGCAAATACAAACAACCTGAAAACAAAAAAATACCAACCACAAAAAACACAAAACAAGTGCGGGCAGTAGCATCATGTACGCGCCTTAATCCTACACCTAAAATTAATAAGGCAACGGCATGTATCAAGTGATACCGAACTGCTGTTTCCCACATATTTCTATCACTTCCATCAATTAAATCTTTCAATAAGTGAGAGCCCAAGGCCCCAGCTGTTACAGCCAATCCGGCAAATGCCGATCCTGCTTGAATGAGTTGTCGTTGTAGTGTAGAGTTTGTCATATGTTTAACAATATTTGTGTGTAAAAGCCCTGCTTGAATAACTTTTTTACCTTTTAATTTTGATTTGGACATTCTTTACAATGAACAGATCTTTATTAATAGGTTTATTAGCAACTGTTGTGCTCATCACAAGCATTGCAATATATTTTTATTTTAACAATATTAAGATAAAAAAAATTGCAGCAACGGAAGCAGTACCTACTGATGCTTTCTTAATGTGTAAAACTTCGGACGTTACCAAATCGTGGAATACCTTAAAAGTATCGGCTTTATGGAAAGATTTGGCACAAAATTCAGCGGTATCTAAAGCCACTGCCCAACTCGACCAACTCACTAAAATATTAAACAGCAACTCAACCATTGAAGATGCGTTAACAGAGAATACCACCGTTATTTCGTTACACGAAACCAACAATGAACTGGCTTTTTTTGCAGCAAACGAAATTGGCGATGGCATAGACTTAACTGAAATAGCCTCTTTTATTGCCAGTCAAGTAAAAGGTTCATACCGCACACGTAATTTTGAGAAAACGCCTGTTATTGATATTGTGGATGAATTAACCAATCCGGTATTGAGCCTTTCGTATAAAGATGGGTTGTTATTTTGCTCGCCTCGTAGTGGTTTGGTTGACGAAGCAGTTAGGAGGCTAAAGTACCATATTCCCTACAATGATAAAGGTTTTGAGCAGATAGAACTATTGGCAGAAAAAAATGATGATGCCACTTTATTCATCAATTATCAAAAGCTTTATAAACTATTTAACCTAGTTACTAAAACTGAGTTTATGAACATTATGAGTTACCTGGGCAATTTTGCCAACTGGGGTATGCTCGGTTTGAACATAACCTCCGATCAAGTTACATTAAAAGGGGTAACTTATACCGATGACTCCTTGTTTCAGTTTTTAGATTTATTTAAAAACCAAACCCCAAAAACACTTACCTTACAGCAATACATGCCCGCGAATACTGCCTTAGCATGGCAGATGGGGTTTACTGATTACTTAAAGTTTAATCAGGAGTTGAATGATTATTTGCAAGCCCATCAAAAATCTGAGCCCTACAGGTTGTTTGCTGATAGTATAGAAAATCAG
>RDYC01000270.1 GCA_004293295.1 Bacteroidota bacterium | reverse complement strand
TATACTCTCTGATTAAAATAGCAACATTATAAATACCTCTAACTTGTGGCGCATCCCAAATTAATTGACCGTTATTCAAACCCAACTTAAATCCGTTGGGAGCTACTGGGTCTATATAATTAAGTGTTCCTGCCGGTGGGGTAAGCTCAAAGGTTAAGCTATCTCCATCCGGATCGTAAGCTGAAGGGTTATGAAAAAATCGTTTAAATGTACAACCATCATCAATTGGTGGTTTGGTTAAAATAGGGGAGCTATTGGCACTTAAGCTGGCATTAATTTTAATCATTGCATAAATAATAAAAGGGAACCTATCCGTGTTACCATTATTAATATTAATGATGTCTATTACTCGATAATTATCTAAAAAAGATACCTTAAAGATTCCATCACTATTGTATAAGTGGTTGGTTATATAGGTGTTTTGCACAATTTCTCCCCTAATGATGGTTCTTGAGGTCCTGGTAATTTGCTCTTCTAAACCATCGCCAAAAGCAACGTTTATTGATTGGGTGGATGGGTCTGCAAAGCTACTGGGGTCGGAATAAGTAGTTATTTTGATTTTAAAAAGCCTGCCATTTAATTGTTCGTAGGTAATTTCACCGGCACGATAATGACTGGCAGATGCCGTAAGAAAACAAGAAAGGCCGCATAACAATAGCAGGTGTTTAATCATGGTTATTGCTTAAGTTAAACAAGTGTAAGATAGGTAATAAAACCATAACTCCAAAAGAAGTGAATTTTTTACTTAACACACAAATACTATACCGCATTACCAAAAAGGCCACTTGTATTTAAACAAGCGGCCTTTTTAAATAGTTAGCAAGTTGTTAAGGTATTACATTTGCTGTGAAGTAAATTGAGCGTTTATATAATCGCGGTTCATGCGCGCGATATTGCTTAATGAAATCCCTTTAGGGCATTCCGCTTCGCACGCTCCGGTATTGGTGCATGAGCCGAAGCCCTCAGCGTCCATTTGTGCAACCATTTTAGATACGCGGCTTTTACGTTCCGGTTGACCTTGAGGCAACAATGCAAATTGGGAGATTTTTGCAGAAACAAACAGCATTGCCGAGGCATTTTTGCAAGCGGCTACACAGGCTCCGCATCCTATGCACATTGCCGCAGCAAATGCAGTATCTGCATCTTCTTTTCCAATAGGGGTTGCATTAGCGTCTTGGGCATTTCCGGTATTTACCGAAATAAAACCTCCTGCCGACATTATCCTATCAAAAGAGCTGCGGTCTACTGCTAAATCCTTAATAACAGGAAAAGCTTTTGCACGCCAAGGCTCAACCACAATAGTATCGTTTGTTTTAAAAGAGCGCATATGCAATTGGCAGGTTGTTACTCCCTGTAAAGGCCCGTGCGGACGGCCATTAATATACATGCTGCACATTCCGCAAATTCCTTCGCGGCAATCATGATCAAAGGCTACCGGTTCTTTACCTTCGTTAATTAAACGTTCGTTTAACACATCAAACATCTCAAGAAAACTCATATCAGGAGATACCCCTTGAACGGGATAGGTTTCAAAACGACCACGATCATCTTTGTTTTTTTGTCTCCACACTTTAAGTGTAATATTCATATTTCCGCTCATATTTTTCTTAATTTTAATTGGTACTAAATGGCTTTGTTTAAGGCCACCACTACCCGTTACTTAATTATTTATAACTGCGTTGTGCTATTTTAATGTTCTCGTAATTTAACGTCTCTTTGTTAAGCTGCCAGTTGCTTTCGCTTATGTATTCCCAAGCTGCTACGTAGTTAAAGTTAACATCATCACGCAATGCTTCTCCTTCTTCAGTTTGGTACTCTTCTCTAAAATGGCCACCACAACTTTCATTGCGATTCAATGCATCTTGACACATCAATTCACCAAGCTCAATAAAATCGGCAACTCTTCCGGCTTTTTCCAACTCGGGGTTAAATTCATTTAACTCACCCGGAACGCGCACCTCTTTCCAAAACTCAGCTTTAAGTGTCTGAATTTCTGCAATAGCTGTTTTTAATCCCTCTGCATTACGCGCCATGCCACATTTGTCCCACATGATTTTACCCAAACGTTTGTGGAAGTGGTCAACTGATTTGGTACCCTTTATTCCCATTAACTTTTCCAATCGGGCTTTGGCTTCATTTTCAGCAGCAACAAAAGCCTCGTGGTTGGTATCAATAGGTTTGGTACGTATTTCATTGCTTAAGTAGGCACCAATTGTGTAAGGAACAACAAAATATCCATCAGCCAATCCTTGCATAAGCGCTGAGGCCCCTAAACGATTTGCACCGTGGTCGCTAAAGTTAGCTTCACCCAAAGCATATAAGCCGGGAACAGTAGTCATTAAGTTATAATCAACCCATAAGCCGCCCATGGTATAATGCACAGCAGGGTATATCATCATTGGATTTTCATAAGGATTAACCCCGGTAATTTGTTGGTACATATCGAACAGATTTCCGTACTGTTCTTTAATAACAGCTTTTCCCAAGGTATTTAATTGCTCTTCAGTAGGATTTGAAATGCCTAATTTAGTGGCCTCTTTTTTACCATATTTGAATTTGGTGTTGTAAGCAAAATCTAAATAAACGGCTTCACCTGTTTGATTTACACCAAATCCGGCATCGCATCTTTCTTTGGCAGCGCGCGATGCCACGTCTCTAGGCACCAAGTTACCAAATGCAGGATAACGTCTTTCCAAAAAGTAGTCACGGTCGTCTTCTTTTAAGTCGTTTGGATTTAGTTTACCTGAGCGAATAGCTTCTGCATCTTCTTTTCTTTTCGGAACCCAAATTCTACCATCGTTACGCAACGATTCACTCATTAACGTAAGTTTTGATTGGTGGTCGCCAGAAACCGGAATACACGTTGGGTGTATTTGGGTGTAGCATGGGTTTCCGAAGAATGCGCCACGTTTATGAGCTTTCCATGCTGCTGTTACGTTGCTACCCATAGCATTGGTGCTTAGGTAAAACACGTTACCATATCCACCAGAGCATAACAACACTGCATGTCCGAAATGGCGTTCCAGTTTACCGGTTATGAGGTCTCTGGCTATAATACCACGGCATTTGCCATCAATATTCACAATATCCAGCATTTCATGTCGGGTAAACATTTCTACCTGACCTAAACCAACCTGACGTTGCAATGCACTGTATGCTCCAAGAAGCAACTGTTGGCCGGTTTGTCCGGCTGCATAAAAGGTTCGTTTTACTTGAGTACCGCCAAATGAGCGATTGTCCAACATTCCTCCGTACTCGCGGGCAAAAGGTACACCTTGGGCAACGCATTGGTCAATAATATTGGCACTTACCTCTGCAAGCCTATAAACATTGGCTTCGCGAGCACGATAATCGCCACCTTTAATGGTATCGTAAAATAGGCGATATGTGCTGTCGCCATCATTTTGGTAGTTTTTAGCAGCATTGATTCCACCTTGGGCAGCTATACTATGAGCCCTGCGAGGAGAATCTTGAAAGCAAAATACTTTTACTTTATAACCAAGTTCTGCCAGTGAAGAGGCCGCAGAAGCACCGGCAAGCCCTGAGCCTACGATAATTATTTCTAAACTGCGTTTGTTAGCCGGGTTTACTAACGGAACTGTTGAACGGTATTTAGTCCACTTTTGTTCAAGTTGACCTTCTGGAATTCTTGCATCTAATTTAGCTGAAGTCATATCTTTTATGTATTGCTATTGAAGGTTTAAAACTATTTAATAATGCCCAAGTACATCACCAATGGCATTAAGGCAAATAACAGCGGGAATAATATGGAGAAGATAACTCCTGTGTTTTTAATTAGTGGGGTATAACGTTTGTGGTTTAAACCCAGTGTTTGAAATGCCGACTGGAAGCCATGTAACAAGTGATAGCCCAAAGAAATCATGGATAACATGTACAAAACAACCACCCATAATTCCGAAAATATAATTTTCATTTCCTCATATAAGGTGATGTGGCCACCTGTTATTTGATCGGTGAAGCGGCTGGTAATCCAAAAGTGTTTTAAGTGGATAATTAAGAAAATAAGCAACAACGTGCCTAACAAACCCATTGAACGAGAGTACCATTTGCTATTTTTATTGGCTGCCGATACGGCATACTCCACAGGTCTTTTGTTTAAATTTTGCCGGGTTAGCGAGTATCCTTTAATAATGTGCAACAATAAACCTGCAAAAAGCACAATTTCCATGGTACGGATAAGCCAGTTTGTGCCCATAAACTCAGCCCCTTTGTTAAAAGTTTGGCCACCATCGTTCATAAAAATAAGGGCATTAATGCCGCAATGAACAACCAGAAAAGAAATAAGAAACAAACCTGTTACACCCATTATTAATTTTTGCCCAATGGATGAACCTAGCATTTTAGAGAACCAACTCATAATATTAACTATAATTTAAAAAGTGTGCGCAAATTTATTATTCCATTACTTTTATCCTATATCACTAATCCACATGATGTTATTTAAATCATTTCTAAACCACTTTATAGGACTAATTATATGGATAACCATTTAAATGCGATAAGGTTTACAGTTCAGCAGCAATAAATTATGATTTTAATTAGCCGGGTAAGTTCAGTGTCCTGAATAGTGATAATCGCTCAAAAAAATTATTTTCGCTGCAAAAAACCGGCATGTTGTATAAATTACTTGTGAAACTGCTTTTTTTATTGGATGCAGAAAAAGCCCATTACTTTACCTTGAACAGCCTTAAGCTGTTTTTAAAAATACCCGGCACTTATGAGCTAATGCGCGCGGCTTTTTTTGTAAAAAAAGAAGTTAATTTCTTAAACATTACTTTCCCTAATAGGGTTGGCTTGGCTGCCGGATTTGATAAAAACGCCCGATACTTGAAGGAGTTTCAATCATTGGGTTTTGGGTTTGTTGAAATAGGCACGGTTACGCCATTGCCCCAATCAGGAAATGATAAGCCCCGGTTGTTTCGATTAATTAAAGATGAAGCTGTAATAAACCGTATGGGCTTTAATAATGATGGGGTTGAGGCGATTGCGACACGGCTTAGAAATAGGCCGAAAAATTTAATTGTGGGTGGGAATATTGGCAAAAACAAGGTTACGCCTAATGAGGATGCGCAGCGTGATTATGAAATTTGTTTTGAGCAATTGTATGATTGGGTGGATTATTTTGTGGTGAACGTAAGCTCGCCCAATACCCCTAATTTAAGAGCACTTCAAGATAAGGAACCCCTCACTAAAATTTTATCGGCTTTGGTTAATATGCGGGCAGCCTATTTGTTGCAAGGTAAACCTACCAAGCCTATTTTATTAAAGATTGCGCCTGATTTAAGCATGGAACAGTTAAATGACGTGGTTGATATTGTTGCCGGAACAGGAATTGATGGAGTTGTAGCTACCAACACCACCATTAGCCGCGAGGGTTTACTTACCAGCCGTGAGAAAGTGGAACAAATGGGAGCAGGGGGCTTGAGCGGTAAGGTGTTGTTTAATCATTCAACCCAAGTTTTATCGCACCTTCACCAAGCCGGTAATGGCAAAATTCCATTAATTGGTGTTGGTGGAATTGACAGCGCAGAAAGGGCAGAGGCTAAGCTGAAAAATGGTGCAACCTTGGTGCAATTATACACCGGATTTATTTACAAAGGCCCGGCATTGGTTAAGGCCATTGCCCGGTTATAAATGGCAAGAGACGCCTAAGCGCCTCTTGTATAAAGTGTAAAAACGATAAGCCGGGTTCTGTTTCACCCCTTGCAGGGTATACCTGTCATTTATCTGGCTCCGTTTTCGCAAACGGAATCTAGCAGCCTACCCATTACGAAAACACGGGTAGTGTTTTGTGCAACCGAAGTTACACCTCGTAACCTATTTGGCCTTGCAACCCGTAAGGTTTACCATGCTTCTGTTATTGCTAACAGAACGGTGGTCTCTTACACCGCCTTTTCACCCTTACCCCAATTGCTTGGGGCGGTTTGTTTTCTGTGGCACTAGCTGTAAACCCAACATTATATTGGATTTCCTACCCGTTAGGTAGTACGGCACCCTGTGTTGCCCGGACTTTCCTCATCCCGCAAGCGGGAAGCGACAAGCTGTTTTTACCGCACAAAGGTAAGTGTTTTATTAAATGGAAGGCATGGGTGGCCCATACTTTTTCTGCAAATACTGGTATATGGCATACTGGGCCCTGATGTTTGGGTTAGTATTGATGACGTATTTGTTATCAAAATCACTGTCAATTATGCGTGCTTTAACATTATCAGCCAATTGCAGGTGTATCATGTCCATCAACTCTTGTTTTACTTCTTTGTCTAAAATGGGAAACCCACATTCAATTCTGTTAAATAAGTTTCTGGTCATCCAGTCGGCACTGGCCAGGTAAACCTTTTCTTCTCCGTTATTGCAAAACACATAAACCCGTGCATGCTCTAAAAAACGATCAATAATGCTGATTACGGAAATATGTTCACTTAAGTTGGGTATGCCCGGCACTATGGCACAAATTCCCCTAATGATGAGCTGTATTTTTACCCCTGCTTTGTTGGCATCGTACAGTTTTTTCACAATGGCTTCATCCAACAAACTGTTCATTTTAGCTATAATGTAAGCAGGTTTTCCGGCCCGTGCATTTTTTATCTCGTTATCAATAAGTTGTTCAAATGATTTAAACATGTTATCCGGAGCCACCAAAATATAATCGAACTTGTTTTTTCTTGGGCTTTGAAACAAGGTATCCATCAGTTTTTCCAAGTCGTTGGTGTATTTGGTGTTTTTGGTAAGTAACCCGTGGTCGCAGTAAATGCGTGAGGTAACTCCATTGTAATTACCTGTTGAAAGGTGGGCATAACTCACCGGTTTACCTTCTTCTTCGCGGGTTATCATGCACACTTTGGTGTGTACCTTTTGGCCGGGCTTGCCAAAGTGAACGCGGGCACCGGCTTCTTGTAACTTATTGGTCCAGTAAATATTATGTTCCTCATCAAAACGGGCCTGCAACTCCATCAGTACGGTTACCTTTTTTCCGTTTTTAACTGCATTAATTAAGGCGTTTACCACATTGCTGTGTTTGGCCACGCGGTACAAGGTAATTCGTATGGCCGTTACTTTAGGGTCAATAGCGGCCTCCCTTAGCATTCTAATCAGGTAATCGAAACTTTGGTAGGGATGACTTAAAAAATAATCGCGTTGAGAAACCGCATCAAACATGGTTCGGCTCTCATCTAAAGCATGTATTGGAATTGGTGTTAAGGACGGGTAGTAGTGCTCTGGTTTACCAACTTTAGGAAAATCCATAAAATCTTTAAAGTTATGGTATCGCCCGCCAGCAATGAGGTTTACATTCCTCAATTGCAGTTTATCCAATAAAAAGTCGAGCATTTGCCTTGGCATCTGGGCATCATAAACAAATCGGGTAGGGTTTCCGGATGAGCGTTGTTTAAGGCTGCGTTGTATTTTCTCCAACAACCCTTTTCTAAAATCATCCCCTTCTTCTTCGTCAATGGTAAACTCTGCATCACGGGTAATTTTTATGGTGTAGGCTTCAAATTCATCAAAGTCGAAAATGTTAAAAATGGTATGCAACGATGTTCTGATTACATCATCTAAAAACATAATGTGGGTTGATTCTCCGTTTTTGGGCAATTGGTAAAACCGTTTAAGCGGGGAGTCGGGTATTTCAATAATGGCGTGTTTGGGTTTTAACTTTCCCTGAGAGTCGGTCATTTTTATAGCGAGGTAAATGGCCCTGTCTTTCAGGTGGGGCACAACTTTTACCTCATCAATAAGCACGGGGAACAAATACGGCATAACCTCGTTGCGCGAATAAAGAACAACGGCTTCCTTTTGTGCCCGGGTGAGTTGGTTTTCATTTAATATGGCAATGTGGTTTTCAGCCAATATTTTAATAATCTGGTCGTAGGCTTTGTTAAAACGCTCATTTTGCAAAATAGCCAGGCGTTGTATTTCGGAAAGAATAACATCAGGAGGAAATTGAATGTGCGAGCGTTTGCCTAATTTTTTATTGCGGAGTAGTATGGCCACGCGTACCCTAAAAAACTCATCATTGTTTGATGAGAATATGGCAAGAAATTTAAGCCGTTCCAACAAAGGGGTTTGCTCGTTTTCGGCCTCCTGCAACACGCGTTCATTAAAAAGCATCCAACTTATTTCGCGGTCTTTAAACAAATAACCTTTATAATCTTTAATCATAAGTGTTTGGCAAAAATAAGGTTAAGTAAAGCGATAAACACATGCAATTACACAACTAAATTGTTTGTAACCCACTTTTTAGATACAACTGATTAAGATTTAACAATGACTTAACAATATAATAGACAAAATCGGGTTTTTAGTTTTAACGAAATAACCTTTAGTTTGTACCACTTTACGTAAATATTTAAACTATGAAGAAAGTTTTAGTGATGCTGGGGTTGGCTGCTATGGTAAATGCAGCCTTTGCCCAAAACAGCAATGTAGAAAGCGCAGCAATTTATTTAAGAAATGCCGAAATGCCTGAAGCCAAAAAAGCAATTGATGAGGCTGCAGTCCATGAAGACACCCGAGATAATCTTAAAATGTGGTTTTACCGCACAGCCATTTACGATACGCTTTTGCGTAACCCGCAATACAAAAGTTTACTCGATGCTAACAGTGTTGAGCAATTTGTTTTGGCAGCAAAAGGGTGTGTAAAAAATGATGCAAAGAAGAAATATGAATACTATTGCACCAATGTCGCAATCGTTCAATCGTCTTTTGACGCCTACAATGCAGCTTATGATTTTTTGCAAAAAAAGGAATATGGCAAGGCGGTAAAGTTTTTTGGTTACGTGTTGGATAATGTGCAATATGACAAGGACGGAGCACTGAAAAAAAACAACATCACGGATAAAAACATTTACAATGCCATTTACCGTTCGGCTTTTGT
>RDYC01000269.1 GCA_004293295.1 Bacteroidota bacterium | reverse complement strand
TTGGCACCTGCCTGGAATTGGCAGTGAACAAAAGCTAACAGACATTACTGAACAGTTTACTTTTTTATTGGACAATGCAGTAAAAAAACAATTGGCCATGGCGGTGCATCAATTTGCCAAACCCATTGAGTGTTGCCTAATTGGAATGAACACCTTGCCTACATTTATTAATCGCCCATTGCTTGAATTGTCTATTTTGCAACCGCATGATGAAACCATTTTAGCGCAAACCATGCAACAATTAACACTAAAATATAAGTTGGTTGAAGACAGGGTGGGTATGGTTACTCCCCGTATTGTGTTGATGATTATTAACGAGGCTTGTTACACTTTACAAGAAGGAACAGCAAGCATGCAGGATATTGATACCAGCATGAAATTAGGCACCAATTATCCGTTTGGGCCGTTTGAGTGGGCTGATAAAATTAGCATTAAGTATGTGTACGAAACCCTAGTTGCTTTAAATGAGGATACTAAAGATGAACGTTATAAAATCTGTCCTTTATTGAAAACACATTATTTAAAACAACAAGGTTTTTATGATTAAATATTTAAATACATTATTTTTAATAGCCACATCCTTTGCTGCTGGTGCACAACAAAGCAGCAGAGCAAGCCAAATTAAACAAATTTACGATGAGGTGTTACTGAGGGGGCAATGCTACCAAACTTTAGATTATTTATGCAATAGCATTGGCGGCAGGCTAAGTGGTTCACCACAGGCTGAACAGGCAGTAAACTACATGTTTGCTACCATAAAAAATTATGGTTTTGATACCGTGTTTTTACAACCCGTTATGGTGCCGCATTGGGTAAGAGGGGCAAAAGAGAAAGCAGCCATTGTACAAGGTAAACAACGCATTGAAGTGCCTATTTGTGCACTGGGAGGAAGTGTGGCTACACCGAAAAATGGTATTGAAGCCGAAGTAATAGAGGTAAAAAGTATTGCCGAATTAAAAACTTTAGGCACTGAGAAGTTAAGCGGTAAAATTGTCTTTTTTAATCGCCCGATGGACCCAACTTTTTTTCATACCGGTACTGCTTATGGCGGTGCTGGCGACCAGCGTGGAATTGGTCCGGCTGAAGCCGCAAGATATGGAGCAATTGGTGTAGTGGTGCGTTCGTTAACACTTGCCTATGATGACAATCCGCATACCGGAATGACACGCTACAACGATTCATTGCCTAAAATACCGGCTTGCGCCATCAGTACCAAAGGTGCAGAAACATTGAGCAACCTGATTAAAAACAATGGAACAGGAAAGGTGCGCATGTATTTTAAGCAACAGTGTGAAACGCTTCCTGATGTATTATCGTACAATGTAGTGGCGGAAATTCGCGGTAGTGAAAGACCTGATGAAATTATTATTGCCGGAGGCCATCTGGATAGTTGGGATAACGGACAAGGCGCGCATGATGATGGCGCAGGTTGTGTACAGAGCATAGAAGCCCTTCGGTTAATTAAAGTACTGGGATTAAAACCAAAACGAACCTTAAGGGCTGTACTTTTTATGAATGAAGAGAATGGGGTGAAAGGCGGAAACGAATATGCACGTGTTGCCGCCTTAGATAAAAGCACCAAACATATTGCGGCTATTGAGAGTGATGCAGGTGGATTTACACCACGGGCGTTTGGTGTTGAAGATTCAATGGCTATGGTCCATTTTAAATCGTGGGAAGAATTATTTAAACCATACGGCATTGAACAAATCAGGAAAGGATGGGGAGGCACTGATATTAGCCCACTGCGCCCTCAAGGAACGGTTTTAATCGGTTACGTGCCAGATTCGCAACGTTACTTTGATTATCACCACACCGAAATTGACACCTTTGACAAAATAAACAAAAGGGAACTTGAACTTGGCGCTGCTGCCATTAGTGCATTAATGTGGCTTATGAGTGAGGAGGGGGTGCACTAATGGATGGTACTATAAGAGCTAATATTAAGAAGGGAGATTTGGTGCATATTATTTTAAAGAAAGACCAAGGCACAGGCACTTTAACAGAGGGCATTGTAAAAGACATATTAACCAGTGCACCTAAACACCACCGAGGCATTAAGGTTAGGCTGGAAGATGGGCAGATTGGTAGGGTGCAGGAAGTGATTGAAGAGGACTTCTAGAAAACTGAGGTATTGTTAATCAACAATTTTCACGTACATGCCTTTAATGGCATCTTCGTATTTCTTTTCCACAATTTTACGCTTGATTTTTTGGGTAGGTGTTAATTCCTCCGCTTCTATACTAAACAGCTTACGCTTTATTATAAAATGTTTTACGCGCTCAAACTTGCCTAAATCTTTCTCAAATTTACGCATGTCTTCCTCAATCCAGTTGTACACCTTTTTGTCATCAATAAAGTCTCCGGGCTCTTCAAAATATTTGTCATTTATGCCAAATACTTCTTTCATCTCTTCCCTGCTTGGGGCAACAATTGCCGTTAAATACTCCTGTTTATCTCCGATTAAAAATATTTGCTCAATTCTTGATGATTTAAGGTATGCGTTTTCAATGGGTGTAGGATAAATGTTTTTACCGAATGAGTTTACCAAAATATTTTTGATACGGTCGGTAATTTTTAAATACCCCTTATAAAATTTACCAACGTCTCCTGTATGCAACCAGCCATCCTTATCAATGGCTTGTGCCGTTTGTTCGGGCAAGTTCCAATAGCCTTTCATTACGTTGGGGCCTTTCACCAAAATTTCACCCTCCGGGCTTTCAAATTCCGGTGTAAAACTATCAAATGTTTGCACGGTGTAAATTTCTTTGGTTTCCGGATTTTGTATGGCTACTGTGCAGCCCTTACCAATGCGCCCCACCGTACCAAAAACTTGTCGGTGAAATTCATTTACACAAACCAATGGAGAGGTTTCTGTTAAACCATATCCTTCGCAAACCAAAACGCCTATGTTTCCAAAAAACTCGCCAACATGCTGTGGCAAAGCCCCACCACCGGAAATCATCAATGCCATATTTCCACCAAGCTTTTGTTTAATCTTGCTGAATACCAGTTTTTCTGCTATTGTCAGTTGCAACAACAACAAGGGATCATTGCTTTTGTTATTCTCTTTATTAAATCTTCTTTTTTCTCCAACCTTAAGTGCCCAATTAAATATCTTTAATTTTATTCCTCCCGCACTAGCCGTGTTTTTACGAACACGTTCCTCAATGCGCTCTAATAAACGTGGCACAGTTAATATAGCAGTGGGGCATGTTTCCATGATATTGCTGCTCAAGGCTTCTAAGCTTTGTGCAAAAGCAATTTCACAACCTACGTAGGTACTTAGGTAATAGGTAGCCGTGCGCTCATAAACATGGCACAATGGGAGGAAAGATAAAAATCGGAATTCTTTATTTACAATTGGCATTAAATCCACCGCCATCAATACATTACTCATAAAATTGCCATGGCTTAGCATGGCACCTTTAGGCATGGCTGTTGTTCCAGATGTGTATAGCAAGCAAGATAAATCATCCTCTGTAATGGATTCGAGTTCCTTTTCTATTTCGCCTTTTAACTGCGGATAAAGCTTTTTCCCCTCTTCTATCATTTCCTGATAGGATATGGCATCGTCTGACTTCTTTTCTTCGAAAGCAGTAATGATGTATTTAAGGTGAGGGCAATTTGCTTTAACTTTATTGATTTTACGCAGCAAGAAAGGGGTACCAACCAACACCACTGCAGCTTGTGAATCGTTTAAAATGTGCTGCACTTCATGTTCACCAAGGGTAGGATAAATAGATACATTTATCATCCCGATTTGCATTAAACCTTGGTCGAAAGCAATGTACTCCGGGCAATTTTCAATAACCAACGCTGCTTTATCACCCTTTCTATAACCCTTATTAAACAAAAAGGCTGAAATGGCATTGAGTTGCTCAAATACCTGCGCGTAGGTAATGGGCTCGTAGGTATTTTTATTTTTTGTTAATAAAAAAGTACGCTCAGGCGATTTTAATTGATAAGCTGCATTGCGCAAAAAATAATGTAACGAGTTAAATTGTTGTTGCATAATTAATTGTTTAGTGGCCGCTTTTATAAATCTGATAAAAACGACTAATTATTGTTTGGTTTCCCTCCAAAACAATTTACATAAATACAAAAAAAATTGAAAGTTGTGATAATGATTATCGGATAGCCGGAAATCGCATTTTATAGTCTACCTGAACCCCACCTTTAGAAACGTTAATCAATTTATTCTTTAACAGCCTCTTTTTCAACTCACTAAGATAATCCACAAAAAGAACTCCTTTTACATGGTCGTACTCATGTTGCATTACCCTTGCTGCAATGCCATCATATTGCTCCTCATGCCAATTAAAGTGCTCATCCTGATACTTTATCTTAATGATTGATTTGCGTTTTACGTTTTCCCTAATCAATGGAATACTTAAACAGCCTTCCTCAAACTCCCACAAGTCACCGCTTTCTTCTAATATCTCTGCATTAATAAAAACCTTTTTTAAGCTTGGGTAGTCTTCATCTTCAAAACTGGTAGTATCTACCAAAAATAAGTTTATTGGTTTTCCAACCTGAGGGGCGGCTAAACCAACACCACGAGAGGCATACATGGTTTCCCACATATTTGCTATTAAAACTGTTAAGCCTTCATCATTTTGAGTAACTGTAGCCCCTTTTTTTCTTAACACCGGGTCACCGTAAGCAACTATTGGCAATATCATTTCTGTTTTATATTAATCAAGCCTGTTAACAAACACCTATGTTGTTTATTGCAGGATGTTGTTAGTTATTTTTCATTTCAAGGTACGTTTGTAAAATCAACACCGCACTTACCTGGTCAATATTCTCCTTCTTTGCGCGATCTTTTTTTTTCAAACCCATTTCCAACAAACTTCTTGTTGCTATGGTTGAAGTAAATCTTTCATCTACACGCTCAATTGGAATATCGGGAAAATTTTTACGCAGCAAATTTACAAAAATTTCGATATGCCTTGTTGATGCTGAATCTGAACCGTCCATCCGTTTTGGAAGTCCAACAACAAAACAACCAACATCCTCTTTTGTTATGTAATTTTTTAGGTAAGTAATAACATCCTTAGCATGAACTGCGCCTAGGGCACTTGCTATTAATCCATAAGGATCTGTTGTGGCTAGCCCTACCCTCTTTGTTCCATAATCAATTGCTAATACCCTTGGCATGTTATTTTTATGCTTATTAAAATGCCTTCCACCCTTGAGCCTTAAGAGCATGCTTGTTACCACTTTTACTAATCAGGTGTATACCTTCCGCTGCTTCCGTTACGTGTCCGATAATTGACACATCAGGGTTATTTTTAATTTTTTCAAAATCGTTTTGATCAATAGTAAAAAGCAACTCATAATCCTCTCCACCACTTAATGCGGTTAAAGTTGGATCCAAGTCAAGCTCCCTGGCCATGTCATACGTTTGCGGATCTAAAGGTATTTTATCTTCAAAAATATTCATTCCCACACCCGACTGACTGCACAAATGCATCACTTCTGATGAAAGCCCATCACTCACATCAATCATGCTGGTAGGTTTTATGCCTAGGCTTTTAAGCGTTGCAATTACATCTCGCCTGGCCTCTGGTTTTAATTGTCTTTCAATAATATAGTCTTTACCTTCCAAATCAGGCTGAGCTTCAGGATTGCTTAAAAACACCTTTTTTTCACGCTCCAATAACTGCAAGCCCATATAAGCACCGCCCAAATCACCCGATACACATAATAAGTCATTTACCTTTGCTCCATTTCTGTAAACCAAATCCCCTTCATCGGCTATCCCTAAAGCGGTAATACTTATTACTAACCCTTGTTTGCTTGCACTGGTGTCGCCTCCTACCAAATCAACTTCAAACCTGTTGCAAGCCATTAACATGCCCGCATAAATTTCTTCTACTGCCTCCAAACTAAACTTGCTACTTAACCCTAAGGAAACCGTAACCTGTTTGGGGGTGGCATTCATGGCGTAGATATCACTTAAATTTACCATAATGGCCTTGTAACCCAAATGTTTTAATGGAAAATAGCTTAAATCAAAGTGTATTCCCTCTAACAACAAATCTGTAGTAACTACCGTTTTTTTACCGGAATAATCAAGCACGGCAGCATCGTCTCCAACTCCTTTATTGGTTGAAGCATGATGAATTTTAATATGTGTTGTAAGCAGTTGTATTAAACCAAACTCTCCTAAACTTGATAATTCTGTGCGTGTGCTGTTTTCTAACATGTTACTATAACTAAATAATGGAAACGGGAAAAGGGTTAGCGCAAACGGTCTGCGCTTTTAACCAGTTCCTCATCACGTTTAATAAGAAGCAAGGCACGTAGGTTAAGGTATAACATAAAAATAATCAATGCCAAGCCTAAACTTGCCTTAATGGTCATACCGGTAAATGTAAAATTTGGGATTTGTACAAAAGCCTTGGCCAACACTGCTGCCAAATAGGCCCCAATCAATACAAAATTAATTTTGGTGTGCATCAACTGCTTTTTACGGTTTTTAAACCCTAAAATAACATTTAACGTCCAGCCGATAATGAGCGATACTATGATAATAAGCCCATATTGAATGCGGCTTTCCTGTAAGTCGCCATTAACATACGTATTAAAATACACTGCATTAAGGGTGTAAGCCACCGCTTTCCCCTTAAAAACGGTATCAATTGGGGCAGTTGTAACGGCATCTGTTACCGGTGCCACCTTGGTTGCAGTGGCTATACGCTCTTGAAAGTCAATAATCTGGCCACTACAAGTAACCAATGCCAATATAATAATTGCAAATAAATAAATGGTTTGAATGCGTTGAATCATACAATTGTTAATTTGGCTGCGAATGTACCTCAAAATTTCTATTATCTGAAAAGTTGATACATTTGCAAACTGATTTGCGGCTCGGGCCGGATGTTCAATCACTCGTAATGCGCTGCGGTACTTAAATTACTTTACATATGAAATCTGTTTACATCATTGATGCTGTGCGCACCCCAATTGGCAAGTATGCCGGCTCGTTATCAAATATCCGTCCGGATGATTTGGCGGCCCACATTATAAAAGCAATTATTGAGCGAAACCCGCAAATTGATGTTAATGCAATTGAAGATGTGATTTTTGGAGCTGCTAACCAAGCGGGTGAAGACAATAGAAACGTGGCCCGAATGGCTGCGCTGATGGCTGGTTTACCCATAACTGTTGGTGGCAATACCGTAAATAGGCTATGTGCTTCGGGCTTACAATCTATTTTAGATGCTAGCCGGGCAATAATGGCCGGAGATGGTGACATTTATATTGCCGGAGGAGTAGAAAGCATGACAAGGGCTCCGTTTGTAATGGCCAAAGCCGAAACAGCTTTTTCGCGCACTCCCGAAATTTATGATACCACCATTGGGTGGCGGTTTACCAATAAAACATTAGCGGCCATGTACCACCCTTACAGCATGGGCGAAACAGCGGAAAATGTTGCTGAACGGTGGGGCATTACCCGTGAAGAACAAGATGCATTTGCGCATGCCTCTCAGCAAAAGTATGCGGCTGCACATGAAGCCAACCGTTTTGCCGAAGAGATGGTAGCAGTGCCCATTCCTCAAAAGAAAGGTGACCCAATACCGTTTATAAAAGATGAACATCCAAGATTGGGTACACTTGAGGATTTGGCAAAACTGAAACCTGCATTTAAAAAAGTTGGAGGAACCGTAACAGCAGGCAATTCCAGTGGAGTAAATGATGGGGCCGCAGCACTGATTTTGGCAGGAGAAGATGCGGTAAAACAGTATAACCTAAAACCTATTGCGCGTGTGGTTAGCAGGGGAGTTGTGGGTGTAGAACCCGCTATTATGGGCATTGGCCCCATTGAAGCTACCAGAAAGGCGGTGAAAAGAGCCGGCTTAAACATGCATGATATTGGCTTGTTTGAGCTAAACGAAGCTTTTGCCTCACAGAGTATTGCTTGCATTCGCGACTTGGGCATTAATCCTGATATTGTGAATGTAAACGGGGGAGCTATTGCCTTGGGACACCCGCTAGGATGCAGCGGATCACGTATTTCAGCTACACTTATTCATGAAATGCGCAAACGCAACATACAATACGGTGTAGCAACCATGTGCATTGGCGTTGGCCAAGGCGTGGCAGTGGTATATGAACGATTATAACCTATATGCGTTATCTTATTCAGCTATCGTATAAAGGCACCCATTACCATGGCTGGCAACGGCAGCATAATGCGCAGAGCGTACAGGGTATACTGGAGGAAAAACTAAGCCTACTAATAGGACAACCCATAGAAACACTTGGTTGTGGACGAACAGATACCGGTGTACATGCAAAAAATTACTATGCCCACTTTGATAGCGAACAACCTGTAAATAAGGAGCAATTGGTTTATAAGCTCAATCAAGTACTGCCAAAAGATATTGCTGTGTTTAAAATAATGGCAGTAAGCACCGATTTTAACGCTCGTTTTGATGCCACTTGGCGGGAGTATGAATATTGGATTACACAAACACCCAATCCATTTTTATTAGAACAAGCTTGGTTTCAATATGGCCAGGTAAATATTGAACAAATGAATAAAGCGGCACAACTGCTTATTGGGAAACATGATTTTAAAAGTTTCAGCAAAGTGCATACGCAGGTAAATAACTTTGTTTGTGAGGTAATGTTTGCCGAATGGTCAGTTGTGGGAGATAAACTTGTTTTTACGATAAGGGCCAACCGTTTTTTGCGCAACATGGTACGCGCCATTGTAGGCACCCTGCTTGAGGTTGGAAAAAGCAGGCTTACCCTAACTGATGTTTCAACTATTTTAGAAAGTAAAAATCGTTGTGAGGCAGGCCAATCCGTTCCAGCACATGGCTTATACCTCACTAAAATTAACTATAACAATTTACCCGTTTAATTAGGCTGTTGTTTTTTTGTTTATTTTGGTACTCTGACAATTTT
>RDYC01000268.1 GCA_004293295.1 Bacteroidota bacterium | reverse complement strand
AGTTAGATGACATTGGTAGGGCTGAATTTGAAAAATTGACCAGTTTAGAAACCCAAAAAAGTATGCTTGGGTTAAAAAAGCTCATGACAAAAAACTTGGTCAATCAAATTACCAATTCAAAAAACCAAACAGTAGAACTGGTATTGCTTGACCCTGAGGATGCCAATGAATTGCCGGATATGTTGGAGTTATTTAACGGGTTGATTCTTGAAAGGTTATCCCTCAGCCAAAAATCACTGCCTGCCAGCCCGGTAATGATTGAAAACGAAAAGAAGATTGCTGAGGTAAAACAAGCCTTAATCAGGGCCATTAAATCGGCTCAATCAAAACTTGATGAACGCATCAATTTTGTCAACCTCGAAATCAAGGCGGCATCAGCCAAATTGATGACCCTTCCCCAAAAACAACAAGCCTTACTTAATTTGGAGCGAAACTTTAAGGTGAATGAAAAGATTTACGGTTATTTGATGGAGAAAAAACTGGAAACCAGAATAAGTAAATCATCCATCATTCCAAATGCATCTATCATTGATGAAGCTTTAGCACCGAGAACCGCCTTTTACCCAACACCCAGCAAAACATATACCCTTGCCTTTTCAATAGGTCTTGGTCTTGGTATTGGTTTTATTTTTCTTCTACGCTTTATTTATAATCGTATTCCTGATAAAGAAACCATTGAGGCGTTAAGTACCACTCCGGTAATTGGGGTAATCAAACGATTGGATACCGGTGAAATGGAAGATAATTATGAGTTGTATGTAATGAAAAATCCAAAATCCATCTTTAGTGAATCGGTAAGAGGAATTCGAACAAACATCAACTTTTTGCTGAAGGGACAAACCCATAAAACTATTTGTGTTACCTCATCAGTGAGTGGTGAAGGAAAAACATTTTGTACAGTAAATCTTGCGGCATCCTTAACGTTATTAGGGTATAAAGTGGCGATAGTTGGGTGTGATTTACGCAGGCCCAAAATACACCTTACCTTTAATAAACTTAGCAACGATATTGGGTTGACTACTTGTTTAATTGGGAAACACACCTTGAATGAAATTATTTTCCCTACAGAGTTTGAGAACTTAGATATTATTCCTGCCGGACCAACCCCTCCTAACCCATCGGAATTGCTTCAAAGTACCCAAATGGACCAAATTATTGCCACCCTTAAAGAAACCTATGATTATGTGTTTTTTGACACTGCTCCGGTTGGGTTGGTTTCTGATTCCTTTGCGTTAATGTCTCAAGCTGATATCAATTTGTTTATCATTCGCGCGCAATACTCTAAACGAGATTTTGCCTTAATTCCTGACCGTTTAATAAAGGACAACTTGATTCCTAATATTTTTACCATTTTAAACTCATTCGACAACAGTTCTGCTGTATATAGTTCAATCTACAAGAGTGTTTACGGTGGTTACTATGGAGGTGGTGGTTACTACTATTATGGCGGCTATTACAACCGTGGCTACGGATACTATAATAAAAAGTACTACTCGCAGTATTATAGTGGCTATTATTCTGATGATCCAACGCCAAAAACTTTATGGCAGAAACTATTTTCAAAAACTAAAAAGAAGAAAAAGGCATGAGCGAAAAAAATATAGGTATAATCGGATTGGGTTATGTTGGCTTGCCCTTAGCTGTTGAGTTTGGTAAAAAATACCCCACAATTGGCTTTGATATTAATCAGGCGCGTATTACTGAACTCCAACAAAAACATGATAGAACATTAGAGGTAAGTTCGGAGCAGTTGGCTGAAGCCACACACCTAACCTACACTGCCAGCCTTGATGTATTAAAACAGGCTAATTTTTATATTGTAACAGTACCCACTCCTATTGATAAAAACAACAGACCCGATTTAACTCCACTTATAAAAGCAAGTGAAACAGTTGGTAAGGTTTTAAAAAAGGGAGATATTGTCGTTTATGAGTCAACCGTTTATCCGGGTTGTACTGAAGATGATTGCGTACCGGTTTTAGAAAAATTCAGCGGTTTATCTTTTAACCGTGATTTTTTCTGCGGTTACTCTCCTGAACGTATTAATCCGGGAGATAAAGTACATACAGTTACCAAAATTCGTAAAATCACAGCTGGTTCCACCCCTGAAATAGCTGAAACGGTTAACAATGTTTATGCTTCTATCATTACAGCAGGAACTTATAAAGCACCAAGCATAAAAGTAGCTGAGGCCGCCAAAGTAATTGAAAACTGCCAGCGTGATATTAACATAGCGTTTGTTAATGAGTTGGCGTTGATATTTGACAAGATGAATATTGATACGCTTGATGTATTGGAAGCAGCCGGCACCAAGTGGAATTTTTTGCCTTTTAGACCCGGGCTTGTAGGGGGGCATTGTATTGGTGTAGATCCGTATTACCTTACCCATAAAGCCGAAGAAATCGGTTACCACAGCCAGGTGATTTTATCAGGGCGAAAAATTAACGATAACATGGGAGCCTTTGTAGCCAACAAGGTGGTTAAACTTATGATCAAAAAAGGGATTAATGTAAACCATGCAAAGGCTTTAATGTTAGGAATTACCTTTAAGGAAAACTGTCCTGATATTAGAAACAGTAGGGCTATTGATATCATAACCGAATTGAAAGATTTTGGTGTTCAAGTTGATATTTTTGACCCCATGGCTGATAACCATGAGGTGGAAGAGGAATACCAAGTGAGTTTAGTGAGTAAGCCTGCCAATGATTATGATGCGGTAATTATGGCTGTTGCACACAAACAATTTGAACAACTTACGCTAAAGGATTTATGCAAAGAAACGCATGTGATTTATGATGTTAAATCAATTTTAGATAAAACGATTATTGACGGAAGACTATAATGAAAGTGTTGATAACAGGTGGAGCAGGCTTTATTGGAAGTAATTTAGCTGAAGCATTATTAAGTGACCCACGTATTACCGAAGTGAGGGTATTTGACAACTTATCAACCGGCTTATTTAAAAACATCAGTAGTTTTATTGGCCACCCGAAATTTATTTGGATTGAAGGAGACATTAGGGATTTTGATGCTTGCGTAGCAGCCAGCAAGGGGGTTGATGCCATTATGCACCAGGCTGCCCTTGGCTCTGTTCCGCGTTCCATAAACGACCCATTAACTACAAACGCGGTAAACATTTCCGGTACGTTAAACATATTTACTGCAGCGAAAACAAATAACATTAACCGGGTTATTTATGCCGCCTCTTCTTCAACATATGGTGATAGTAAAAGTTTACCCAAAGTTGAACAAGTGATTGGTAAACCACTTTCGCCTTATGCTGTTACGAAGTTGGTAAATGAGTTGTATGCCGATGTATTTCATCAACTTTATGGAACCAATTTTATCGGATTAAGGTACTTTAATGTATTCGGGCCAAAACAAAATCCAATGGGAGCTTATGCAGCCGTTATACCATTGTTTGCTTACGCTATTTTAAACAATCAACCTCCTTACATAAATGGAAATGGCGAGCAAAGCCGTGATTTTACGTTTGTTGCCAATGCAGTACAGGCTAATATAAAAGCCCTGTTTTGTAATGATGAGGCTGCCTGGAACCAAGTGTATAACGTGGCCTGTGGCGAACAACATACCATTAACCAACTTTTTAACTCGCTTAAAAACAATGCCTCTAACAGTGGTATTCAGCCCATCTATCGGGAAGCACGTGTTGGAGATATTCCGCATAGCCTTGCAGATATCAGTAAAGCCAAAGCTTTATTAAATTACCATCCTGAAATTACATTGACGCAAGGTTTAGCAATTACACTAAATTGGTATCAGGAACATTTTAATTATTTCACCTAGATATGAGTTACAAACCACCGCACATCATTGATTTTGGCAAGCTTGGTGAAAGTAATATTGGCTATTTATCAATTGCCGAAAACAACAAACTCCCATTTAAAATTGAACGGGTGTTTTGGACCTATTACACCCCTGAAAGCATTGTAAGAGGCAGACACGCACATTATAAAACGGAACAGATACTTGTTGCAGTAACCGGCAGAATTATTGTTACAACTGATGATGGTAAAGGACAAGTTGAAACCTTTGTTTTAGATGAACCCAATAAAGCGGTTTATTTGCCTCCAAATGTTTGGCATACCATGCAATATAGCCATACCGCTATTCAAATGGTATTTGCCTCAGAAACATATCTTGCCTCAGATTATATTAGAGATTACCAAGAATTTTTAAAAGTTTGGGGGGATAAATAATGACTGCTCCAAAAATTCATCCCCACGCTATTGTTGAAACTTCTTCTATTGGTGACGACACCAGGGTTTGGGCATTTGTGCACATTTTGAATGGTGCTGTAATTGGAAGCGGATGCAACATTTGCGACCATTGTTACATAGAATATGGCGTTACCATTGGTAATAATGTTACTGTTAAATGCGGCATATACATTTGGGAAGGTGTAACCATTGAAGATGATGTATTTTTAGGACCTAACGTGGTTTTTACCAATGATATCAGGCCGCGGAGCAAGCAGTATGTTACGTCAGCAAAAACCCTGATTAAAAAAGGTGCATCAATAGGTGCCAATAGTACCATATTGGCAGGTAATACCATTGGCGAATATGCGATGACGGGCATAGGCTCAGTAGTTACCCGAAATGTGCCGGCACATGCACTTGTGTACGGAAACCCTGCTAAACACAGAGGTTGGGTAGATGAGTGGGGAAATAAACTTACTATTTTAAAACCAGGAATTTGGGTTAATCAAGATGGAATAGAATACGCGGAAACCAATGATGGTTTAAAGAGGCTTGGGTAAAAGCGTATTAAATAAATATATTTGACCCTAATCTTAATAATTACATATGATCCCCTTTTTAAGTTTTAAGCAAATGAATGCGGATGTGAAGCAAGATTTATTGCCTTCATTCGAGCAATTTATTGATAATGGTTGGTACATACTCGGAAATCAGGTAAATCAATTCGAAGGTGAATATGCCTCTTATTGTTCAACCAGCTACTGTGCCGGAGTTGCCAACGGATTAGATGCCTTAATTATTGCGCTTAAAACACTGGAAATTGGACCGGGAGATGAAGTAATTGTTCCATCAAATACCTACATAGCCAGTTGGTTGGCGGTGAGTTATGTTGGTGCAACACCTGTTCCTGTTGAACCTAGAATTTCAACCTACAACATTAACCCTGATTTGATAGAGGCTGCAATTACCCCAAAAACAAAGGCCATTATGCCGGTGCATTTGTATGGGCAATGCTGCGAGATGGATGCCATTATGGCTATTGCTAATAAGCATCAGTTATCTGTGGTTGAAGACAATGCGCAGTCGCAGGGAGCAACGTACAATGGAAAAATTACCGGAAGTTTTGGACACATCAATGGCACCAGTTTTTACCCCGGTAAAAATTTAGGTGCATATGGTGATGCTGGGGCCATTACATCAAACAATGAGGCATTGATAAAAAAGGCATTTACCATTCGCAACTATGGATCCAATAAAAAATATTACAACGAAATAAAAGGCATCAATAGCCGCTTGGATGAATTACAAGCTGGATTTTTGTCTATAAAACTTCGCCACCTAAACAATTGGAATCAGCAACGAGAAGCAATTGCCAAACAATATACTCGTGAGTTAACCGGAATTGGTGATGTGATTACCCCAGTAATTGCAGATAATGCCACTTCGGTTTTTCATCTATTTGTTATTCGAACTGAAAAAAGGGAGGCTCTTCAACAATTCCTCACCGAACAAGGTATTGGCACACTCATTCATTATCCCTTACCGCCCCATTTGCAAGAAGCTTACTCAGACCTTGGTTTTAAAAAAGGCGACTTTCCTCTTGCTGAGAAAATAGCTGATACTTGCTTGAGTTTGCCCATTTATCCCGGGTTAACAGAACAAGAAGTATCGTTTATTTGCGACACCATTAAATCATTTTTTTAATGCCTAAAATATCCATCATCATCCCTTGTTACTATAATGAACTGAACATTCCGGTTACATCAAAGGAGCTTATTGCTAACGAAAGTTTGTTTCCAGCGGATGTGTTGTTTGAGTATGTAATGGTTGATGATGGCAGTAAAGACACTACCTTGCTTGAACTTAAAAAGTTTAAAACAGCTTACCCTGATAAGGTAGTTATTGTAAAACTTAGCGGTAACTTTGGCTCATATAACGCTATACAAGCCGGAATGAAATATGCAACTGGTGATTGCACAGTAGTGATAGCTGCCGATTTACAGGACCCGCCTGAGTTAATGGTAAAAATGTACGAGTACTGGCAAAAAGGGGTTAAGCTTGTGATTGCGAATAGGGAAGAAAGAGAAGACCACTTTAGTAGCCGAATATTTGCTGAACAATACCAAAAACTCATCCAACGTTATGCATTGCCTAATTTGCCTAAAGGTGGATTCGATTTTTGCTTGTTTGATAAACAACTTCGTGAGCAAGTGGTTGACTTAAAGGAGAACAATACCAACTCCCTTTACTTGCTCATGTGGCTTAAATATGATTACGTTGCCATTCCGTACAAAAGAAGAAACCGTACAATTGGCAAATCGCGATGGACACTTAAAAAGAAGGTAAAACTCTTTATTGATTCCTTTGTGTCTTTCTCAAATGCTCCTTTACGCTTAATTACTACCACAGGATTATTGCTTGGCCTTGGCTCTTTTGTTTATGCCATATTTGTAATTATCGCACGACTAAGTGGACTGATTGCCTTAGAAGGTTGGACCACCATGATGGTTGTTTTTCTGGTTATCTCCTCCTTTCAAATGATGGCATTGGGCATAATTGGTGAATACTTATGGCGAAATTTAGAAGCCGGCAGGCAAAGGCCACCATACATAGTAGATGAGGTAATATGAGTGAAGAGAAAAAATGGTACGCGATATACACCAAATCTCGAGCTGAAAAAAAAACAGGGCAAACACTAACTGAGTTGGGGATTGACCACTATTTGCCCATGCAAACCATTGTTAAACAATGGAGCGACCGAAAAAAAAAGGTAGAAGAGCCTTTATTTAAATCTTACCTATTTGTTCATGCCACACTTCCCAAAGAAATGCAAACCATACTTGCAATAAATGGTGTTGTTAAGTTTGTTAAAAGTGGCAAAGAACTTAACCCAATGAGGGCTGAAGTGATTGAAGCAATTAAACTTTCCTTGCTTCATTACACAGAAATTGAAACTACCCATGCAAACTTGGATGTTAACCAAAAAGTCCGCATCATAGGCGGACCGCTTAAAGGGTATGAAGGAAAAACCATAAAAAAACAGGGCAATTCATACTTTGCCCTAGAAATTGAAGAGTTGGGAAGCCATATGTTGCTTAAACTGCCATCGTCCTATCTTGAACCCATTTAACTTACTGGCTTAAACCATTTACATAACCAAATCAGCTGATTATAAGAGCAATACATTGTATAACACGGCTTGGTTTTATTGAATACACCACCCTTAATTATTGTTGGCATTTTAATTTGCATTTTTAAGATATTGGGCCTATTATTGAGTAGTTTTTCTACTCAACCTTGTTAGTTACCCAATACCGAAAATGGGACTGACGGGGCGAAGCTTTGAAACAACTTTAGTAAAACACCCTACTCTAACCTAATAGTCGAGTTCCCTTTGCACCAACATTATTGGGAATTATTGTTCACAGAAACGTTACTTCCTATTTATGCTTTAACACATGCAGACATGGATTTAACCGGCACTTACATTCGCCTAAACTAACATGTTAGACACACTCATTACTTCTAAAACCCGAATTAAACTACTCCTTAAGTTTTTCTTAAACAGCAAAACTTCCTCGTATTTGCGAAACTTAGAAAGCGAATTCGGGGAAAGTACCAACTCCATCAGGTTAGAACTCAATAAATTTGAAGAGGCCGGATTGTTGAGCACAAGCACCAGCGGAAATAAAAAACTATTTAAGGCAAATATCAAACATCCTATGTTTTCTGATATTCAGAACATATTGATGAAATATACCGGATTAGATAAAATTGTTGAACAAGTGATTGTAAAATTAGGCAACGTGGAATCCGTATATTTAGTGGGAGAACTTGCTAAGGGATTAGACAGCCCGATTATTGACCTGATATTGGTGGGAGATATTAATAAGGCATACTTGCTTAACTTAACCGAAAAAACAGAACGGCTTATTCATAAAAAAGTTCGTTTTGTTACTTTTAGTGCCACAGAGTTTGAACAACAAAAAACAAAACTGTTGGAACAACCCCATATTGAAATATTAAATTGATGAAAAAAAGCACCTTCATTATTGCTGAAATAGCTCAGGCGCATGAGGGCAGCTTGGGTATTGCCCATAGTTATATTGATGCCCTGGCAGCATTAGGAGTTGATGCTGTTAAATTCCAAACCCATATTGCTGCGGCAGAAAGCAGCCCTAAAGAACAGTTTAGGGTTAATTTCAGCTATGAGGATGCAACCCGTTATGATTATTGGCAGCGCATGGAGTTTACGCTTGAACAGTGGATGGGGTTAAAGCAACACTGCGATGATAAAAACGTAGAGTTCATTTCCTCCCCTTTTTCTATTGCTGCTGTACAATTGCTAGAACAAGTTGGCGTAAAACGTTATAAAATAGGTTCAGGCGAACTTACCAATTATTTAATGCTTGATGCGATTGCCAAAACAGGCAAACCTATTATTCTCTCCTCAGGTATGAGTGATTGGCATGAATTAGATGCCACATTAAACTTTTTAAAGCCTTATGGCAATTCGGTTTCGCTATTGCAGTGCACAACGGCTTACCCTACTAAACCAGAACAATGGGGGTTATCAGTTATTGAGCAAATGAAAGCCCGTTATCACATCCCCGTTGGATTTTCAGACCACTCTGCTGAAATATATGCTTGCTTGGCAGCAACTGCTTTAGGTGCCGAAATATTAGAATTTCATGCGGTATTTCAT
>RDYC01000044.1 GCA_004293295.1 Bacteroidota bacterium | reverse complement strand
CTTTATCGATGGTAAATTGGAACAGCATTCACCCTTTTGCTCCTGTTGAACAAGCAGAAGGTTACCAAATCATGTTGAAAAAATTAGAGCAACAATTGAATGTTGTAACTGGTTTCCAAGGAACAACGTTACAACCAAATTCGGGTGCTCAAGGTGAATACGCTGGTTTAATGGCTATTCGTGCTTACCATTTATCAAGAGGCGACTACCACAGAAATGTGTGTTTAATTCCAGCTTCTGCTCACGGAACCAACCCAGCTTCTGCTGCTATGGCAGGAATGGAAATCATCGTAACAAAAACCATGGAGAATGGAAATATCGATGTAGAAGATTTAAGAGCAAAAGCAATCTTACACAAAGACAACTTATCAGCTTTGATGGTTACTTATCCATCAACGCACGGAGTTTTTGAAAGTGCTATTATAGAAATTACCAAAATCATTCACGATAATGGTGGATTAGTTTATATGGATGGTGCAAATATGAATGCACAAGTTGGATTAACCAATCCTGCAACTATTGGTGCTGATGTTTGTCACTTAAACTTACACAAAACATTCGCTATTCCTCATGGTGGTGGTGGACCAGGCGTTGGACCAATTTGTGTAAACGAAAAATTAGTTCCATTCTTACCAACCAATCCAATTATTCCAACAGGTGGAAGTCAAGCTATCACAGCTATTTCTTCTGCACCTTATGGATCGGCTTTGGTTTGTTTAATTTCTTACGGTTACATCACTATGTTAGGCGCTGAAGGGTTGACAAATGCTACTAAATATGCTATCTTAAATGCAAATTACATGAAAGCGCGTTTAGACGAACATTATCCAGTTTTATATTCTGGAGAAATGGGAAGAGCGGCTCACGAAATGATTTTAGATTGTAGAGCTTTCGAAGAAAAAGGAATCAAAGTAACAGATATCGCAAAACGTTTAATGGATTATGGTTTCCATGCGCCAACCGTTTCTTTCCCAGTAGCTGGAACGTTAATGATTGAACCTACAGAATCTGAAGATTTAGCAGAATTAGATCGTTTTTGTGATGCGATGATTTCTATTCGTAAAGAAATTGAAGCTTCAACAAAAGAAGATGCTAATAACATTTTAAGAAATGCGCCTCATACTTTAGCAATGGTTACAGCTAACGATTGGGTTTTCCCATACACAAGAGAACAAGCTGCTTATGCTTTAGATTATATTGCGGAGAATAAATTTTGGCCAACAGTTCGTCGTATTGATGAAGCATATGGAGATAGAAATTTAGTATGTTCTTGTGCACCAATTGAAGCGTACATGTAAAATAAACAACCAATTTTTGTGAGCTATTAAAAATATAGTTCACAAATTTGGTTTAAATTATCAGTTAAGACATTAAAGTTGTAAATAAAAAAATTAA
>RDYC01000043.1 GCA_004293295.1 Bacteroidota bacterium | reverse complement strand
TCCAACATAATTACCCGTTTATTAAACAACACACGGGAAACCTTACGTTGCACAATTCTCAGCGCAAGTCCTTCAGCAATAGCGGTTTTACCTACACCCGGTTCACCAATTAGCACCGGGTTATTTTTCTTTCTACGACTTAATATTTGAGAAACACGTTCAATTTCTTTTTCTCGTCCAACAATAGGGTCGAGTTTGCCATCTTCAGCACTTTTAGTTAAGTCTCTACCGAAATTATCCAATACCGGAGTTTTAGATTTGCTGTCACCTTTACGAACAGGTTCAGATGGTTTACGAGGCTCTTCGCGATAAAAATCATCATCAGGGGTATCTGCACTCATCTCGTTTTTTACGTCTGAAATATTGTTTTCTACGGCCGATTTGAAAATGTCATAGCTAATGCCATATTGCGAAAGGATTTGTGAGGCAAGGTTATCCTCATCACGCAAAATAGACAACAGCAAATGTTCTGTTCCGATAATATCGGTTTTAAAAATTTTGGCTTCTAGGTAAGTTATTTTGAGTACCTTTTCGGCCTGTTTGGTTAAGGGAATATTTACCAGATTAACATTGTTATTAGCCGTACCTCTGATGGCATCTTCAATGGTTTTTTTAAGTCTGATTACATCTACATCAAGGGCTTTTAAGGTGCGAATGGCTTTTCCATCACCTTCGCGAACCAAACCCAACAGCAGGTGTTCTGTGCCAATGTAATCGTGGCCCAAACGAATGGCTTCTTCGCGGCTATAGGAGATTACATCTTTTACACGTGGTGAAAATTTAGCTTCCATATTTATTATTGCTCCAACTTTATTTAAATGTTGTTGCTACATTCAAATATAATTCCATTTATTGTAGAACGCAATGTTGGCATAAAAAGGTTTACACAATCATGTTTTACTGTATATTTTTTTGAAAATTAGCCGTATTGGCTTAAAAAATGACAAAAGGTGGGGTAATATCAGGTGAAATCTTATATTCACAACTATTAGAAGCATCTACGACCATAAACTTCACAAAAAAAGCCTCGCGATAAATATCAGAAGGCTTCTAACTTGGTTGCGGAGGCAGTTCCGATAAATATCGGAAGAACCTACGACCATAAACTTCACAAAAAAGCCCTCCGATTTTCATCGAAAGGCTTCTAACTTGGTGGCGGAGGCGGTTCCGATAAATATCGGAAGAACCTACGACCATAAACATCACAAAAAAGCCTCGCGATAATTATCGAAAGGCTTCTAACTTGGTTGCGGAGGCAGTTCCGATCAATATCGGCAGAACCTACGACCATAAACTCTACAAAAAAGCCCTCCGATTTTCATCGAAAGGCTTCTAACTTGGTTGCGGAGGCAGTTCCGAAAAATATCGGAAGAACCTACGACCATAAACATCACAAA